>CALFOL010000132.1 GCA_937919915.1 uncultured Planctomycetaceae bacterium | reverse complement strand
ATCTGAAATTTCAGATCTCAGATCGTTCAATGCATCGTCGCAGCAACTTCCATCGAGACGAAGCAAGCGCGCCCACCTGAACTTAGCGCATAAAAAAATGCCATCGGACGTTCATTCGGTGAAGAATGAACCCCCTGATGGCATATTTTCAGGTCGGGCACCGCAAGCGGTGCCGTTCCCTATCAACTGACCTAGGCCAGCTGTTTTCGTCGGTTCACGAGTGTTCGTACTCGTTCGGCCAGCAGAGCTGCGTCGAACGGCTTACGAAAAGTCTCGTTGAAGACAGTGCGGTCGAAACCGCTCGCATTGTCTTCATCACTCAGCAGACCAATCAGAACGGTGGTTTCGTATTCACCATTCTTCTTGAGATTCTGAGCAATCATCAAAGCTTCTTCGCGGCCCATAACAAAATCAATCACCACGCAATCGGGGTGAACTGACTCTGCCTGGATTCCGGCTTCAAAACCACTGGACGCAGTTTCAATCTTAAAGTCGTCGTTGGCCATCATCTCTTCGAGACTCGAACGAGTCGCTCCGTCAGAACCAACAAGCAAGATCTTGCCTAACGCTTCGTCTTCCAACTCACCGAGGGGCATTCCATGTTCCTTAAGGAAGCGAATCAAATGTTCGCGTGGAATGCGTCGGTCCTGCGAGCCAGGAATTCGATAGCCTCTTAGTCGTCCGGAATCGAACCACTTTGAGACTGTACGCGGGGCAACTTTACAGATCTTGGCTACTTGTCCAGTAGTGAAGATCGTTTTCATGGGCGGGCTCTCCAATCAATTCTCACTTCACAACTCAGCACCGCTTCCTGCGGTACCAAATCGTCACCCCCTACTTTCCCATCCGCGGAAGATCTCTCGAACGAATTCGATTGATCAATAGATCGTGTGACCGCAAACGGGTTACGGGTCGGGGAAGTGACAGGGGTCCAATTTGAGCTGCGTACGGGCAGCACTGTGTCATCACATGACACATTGGGTCGGAAGGAAGAACAGAGATCGAAGAACCTGTGTTCACGTTGAACGCAGGAGCATACTGGCAGAATCCCTTCTGCACGCTCGATAACCGATTTTCCCCCCTGGTGAACGAACGCCCATCATGTTTCCTGGCCTCCCTGCAACAAGCATCGAGTCGCTTGTCGCCACAACAGGTAACATTCACCTGCCTAATGTTTCGTCCGAACGGTGGTGGCGACTTTAACCTTCTTAACAGACCTGCCCGGGGCAACGGCTCGCCCTGGCACAACGGATACAGCAGTGTCACGTTCGGTGATGTTTGCCTATCTTCCGTATAACGCGTGCTTATGACGTTTCAGGTATAATGCACCACCATTCAGTCGTTGCTATCGTTGTTAGAATCCGCGACCCGAAAAGTCTGCCCAGCTTGCCTCATTGATACAGGCGGAACAGTCGGCAAGCAGGAAAATTAATAAATAGCAGCGAGTTGAGCGGACCGCGCTGTGCCTGGGGGCTCCTGATCCTGCACTGGATCTGACCAAAGGTCGTCATCCACACCAGCGGGAGACCGGAAGTCGGGCCGAAGCTCTGGGATTCACTATGCCGCTTTGCTGTGGCGATCTTCTCGCGGAACAAAGTTCCCTTTGTCGTCGATCTCTTCGAACCGCACGACCAGGCGTTTCGAGATTCCGCTCTCTTCCATCGTGACGCCGTACAGAACATCCGTCACCGCCATCGTGGGCTTGCGGTGAGTAATCATGATGAACTGCGTCTCCTGCTGGAAGTCCTTCAGGACACCCACAAATCGTCCAATGTTCGCGTCGTCGAGCGCCGCATCCACTTCGTCCAGGATACAGAACGGACTTGGTCGGCTTTTGAAGATCGAAAGCAGCAGTGCCACAGCCGTCATGGTCTTTTCGCCACCGCTTAGCAACGAAATACTGCGAAGCTCTTTACCAGGCGGCCGCGCGACGACATCAATCGCACATTCCAGAATATCTTCAGGGTCTTCCAGGATCACATCGGCTTCACCGCCACCAAACAGCCGCCGGAACAATTCGCGGAAGTGACCGCGAATTGTCTCAAACGACTTCTCAAACATTTCCCGACTCTGCACATTGATCTGCCGCACCATGTCTCGCAGCGTATCCCTGGCGGCTTCCAGGTCCTTTAGCTGAGAATGCAGACGCCCGAATCGTGTTTCGAGTTCGGTCAAATTGTCCAGACTCTCTGTCCCCACGTTTCCAATCTTCTTCAACTGTCGACGCAGCTTCGCCACACGCTCATCGATGGAAGCTCGCATTTCGCCATAGCGTTCATCATCGCGCAGAATCTGCTGAACCTGCGGATCATCGACGAAGTATTCAGTCGCTTCATCCAGCAGGTCATCGCCCGACGCGGAATGGAAGTGTCTCGCTCCCGTTTCCTCGTCCATCGCTGGAACCAACCCGTCTTCTTCCGTACCGTCAGACGCTGCGTCATTCTTCACTGGATTTGGTGTCGCTGCCACGTTCTCCTGATCCGTCAGCCATGCGGCCACCGCAGATCGGCCGGACGCGACCGCTTCTTCAACTGACATCTGAAACTCATCCTGAATTCGCTCAGCCGCAGTTGTCAGCTGATGTTCGATGCCGTTGATTGTCAGCTCAACCTCATGAAATTCCTTTTCATGCATCCGGCAGATCTCACGCGCCTGCTGTTCGGCGGCTGTGGCTTCCCGGCGATGGCTTCTCAAACGGCCCCGTGCTTCGCCGCGACGCAGAACTTCGTTTGTCAGCTGATCGTCGTAGACATGAAGTTCGGCGATTTCCGCCGCTACGTTCAGGCGACTCAAATTCAATTCCGCCAGACGTTCAGTGCCTGCGGCCAAACGTCGTGCTGCTTCCTGTTGCTGCAGGCGACGTTGTTGCAGATCATCTTCGAGTCGTTCGACGGCGTCGCGAATCGCCAGCAGCCGTTCTTCTGAACGTGTCAGTTCCAGTTTGGCTTCTGTGCGGCCTTTTTCGAGTAACTCAATCTGCTGCAGATCGTCTGCCAGAACTGATTCGGATGCCTCAAGCTCTGCCTGCAGCAGACCCAGTTCTGCATCCGACCGTTCCCGCTGCCCTTCTGCAGTTGCGAGTTGCTGAGCGATTCTCTGGACGTTCACGGTGAGCGAATTCAACTGTGTGGTCAGTTTTTCGGCATTGTGCTGACTGGCTGAAAACGTCTGCTGCAGTTTTGCCAGGACCTGTTTTCGACTTTGATTCTCTGCCGAACAACGTTCGACCTGATCGCGGGACATCTGTAACTCAGAATCCGCCGATTCGATCGAAGCGATCAGTTTCTGCAGTCGAATGTCACGTTCAGACATCAAATGCTCAATCCGGTGCAACTCGTTCTTCAAACGACGCAGTTCACTCTTTCGCGAGACCACAGCGGATTCGCTGCGAACCGTCCCGGTGTACAGAGTGCCGTCTTTTTCGATTAGCTCGCCCTGCAGTGTGATGAATCTGTAGTTGTTTCCGAGTTCCTGTTGCAGCCGCAGGGCGTCTGTCAGCGACTGCACGACCCACGTATCGGCCAGCAATTGCGATGCAAGTGCCGGGATATTTCTCGGTGAACGAGCCAGGCTGTCAGCTCGGCCAACAACGCCTGGTTTACCGACCAGACTGCGAATTTTGGCATCCTGAGTCGTGAACACGGAACGGACAACAGGGATCTCGCCGTTCTCATCCAGCCAGGTGACTTTTAGCTCTGGCAGAAACTCATTGCCCACCGAAGTCGCGAATTCAGAATCCAGCCAGTTGTCATTGAAGACTCCAAGCCCCTCGGATTTTTCCCACAGGTGTTTTTGAAACGGAGAATCGCCGGCTCCAGAATCGCTTTCCGGAGTCTCCGTTCGAGGACTGGCGTGGGTGTTGCCAGCAGACTGAGGAACGTCGCCATCTTCCAGCGACACAAAACCGACGCGTCCGGTAATATGGCACCGGCCCGAATTCATGTAGTCAACCAAAGGCTGTAGTCGATCAATTACCAGCAATTGAGCTCGACCAGATAACGCAACTTCCAACAGCGCCGCGTTTTCCATATCGACGTCGAGGAGATCGGCGACGCTGCCGCGAATCAGGCTCCACGGTTCGCTGCCGCCTTCTTCTGAACGTCTGAGAATCTCTCGCGCGCCGATGCCGTAGCCTTCCTGGCGATCTTCGAGGTCTTCCAGCACGGTTTTCCGAGCGACCGCGGCGCTGCGTTGTTCACGCAATTCTGCCAACGTTTCGCGGGATACCGTTTGTTCGCTGAGCAGCGTGTCGCGTGCAGTCAGAATCCGGTCCGCCTGTTCTTCGGCGGCTCTGACTTCCTGGAGTGCGACTTCGGAATCGCTTTCGGCCCGATTCAATTGTTGTTGCAGGTCCGTGATTTCGTGAGTCAATACGTCACGTGCGTCAGTAAGTTCCTGACTTCGTTCCGTGAGTGATCCGAGTTCATGCTGCAGTCCGACCAGGATGGCTGTTGCTGCAGCTGCGGCGGTTTTTCGTTCCGTCAGTTTGGCTTGTGTTTCGCGAATTTTCGACTGCGCCGCAGACAACGAAGCCCGCAGCTCCTGCAGTTTCGCAGCACTGTCAGTTCGCTCCGATTCGCGTTCCGTAAATCGCTGTTGTTCGAGCTTCAGGACGTTTGCCAGATGGATCTGTTCTTTTTCCGCTTCACTCACACGACCATCCATCATCGCCTGCTGGCGTTGCAGTCGAGTGGCTTCTGTGAGCAACTCCGCTTCCCGAGCGGCGTGATGGCGCAGTGTTGTTTGCAGACTGGCCATGCGACTGCGAAGTTCGGCGCGATTGCTTTCGACATCACGAAGTTCGTCGTCTACCGCGGACAGGGCTTTGTCGGCTTCAGCCAGTTGGTGTTCGGCCTGCAGCTGGCGTTCGCGAATTTCTTTCAACGCGGATTCGGCGGTTCGTTTCTTTTGCTCCAGGCGTTCTCGCACCATCGACTGACGGCGGAAATCGTCGGCCACCATTCCGATCCAGAATCGTTCGAGCTCCCTGGATGTGTCGCGATACCTGGTTGCTCGTTCCGCCTGACTGCGGATGCTGTTCACCTGCGATTCGACTTCTTCAACGATATCGGTCAGCCGCAGCAGGTTTTGTTCGACACGTTCCAGTCGTCGTTCGGCTTCTGCGCGACGCTGTTTAAAGCGACTGATGCCCGCGGCTTCTTCGAAGATCAACCGGCGGTTCGCAGTGTTTGATTGCAGGATTTGATCAACACGGCCCTGTTCGATGATGCAGTAAGAAGCTGCTCCAGCGCCCGTGCCCATCAATAGTTCACGCACGTCCTTTAGCCGGACAGCGGTGCGATTAATCAGATACTCTGAGTCACCCGATTTCCAAAGGCGGCGTCCGACGGCGACTTCGTCAACTTCCAGCGGCAGAAAACGCGTTGTGTTATCGAAGACCAGCGTGGCTTCGGCAAACTGAGATCCACCGCGGCTGGACGATCCGTTGAAGATGACGTCGGTCATCTCCTTGCCACGCAGACTTTTGGCACTTTGGTCGCCCAGTAGCCACTTGATTGAGTCTACGACATTGCTCTTGCCGCTACCGTTCGGCCCCACGACACCAGTGATGCCTTTGTGGAATTCAAATACGGTTTTGTCGGCAAAACTCTTGAAGCCAAAGAGTTCAAGCGACTTGAGCATGGGGAGGAGGGGGCGATCTAGGTGGAAATTCAAGGAAGGAAATTCGAAATTCGGCCACGAAGTGGTGACATTCGGTGGGCCCCGGCTGGCGGCTGGCTATCCGATTGTTACTCCTGCTTTTGAAATGGAGACAGGAATATGCGTTTGAATTTTGAACCCATTGGCTCGCTGAATTCGGTCTTCTCCACAACGAACTCGTCAGATGACTCTGAAGAGTTCTCGTTGCCGGACGCGTTCGCGTCTTCCGACAGTCCGAAACCGTGAAAGTCTGCTGCTTCCGCGTCGCTGTCGGCATCCTGCGTTTTCGAGATCCCAGGTGTTGCCTCTGCGGCTGGCAGCGAATCGTCGCTGTGCCCTGCTTCTGCTTCTTCCCGATCGCGGTTTTCGAACATACGAGACAAAGCGGACGTGTCTTCTTCTGTCGTGTCAACGGCTGACTCTTCGACGCGATCAAACAGCCCTGGCGTTAAAGCCGGCGTGCCAAGTTTGGCCTGCTTCGTTTTGTTGCCCATGGTGCCGGGTGATCTCATGAAGATTCGACCGGCCTGAGGCAACCGGTCGATACCCAGTTCGCCAGCAAGGTTGTGCTGACTTTCTGCTTCCAGCAGCATCTGGACGATGTCCGGATAGTTGGCTCCAAGTGAAGCCACGGCGTGAATGATTTCTGTCAGCTGAGTCGATGATTCGACTCGTTTCGGCGGAGCGTCCAGCGAGTATTTGGTGATGGTCACTTTGCTTGTGCCAGCTTCGCCCATAATACTGATGCGATTGCCCACATTCAGGAAGGTTGGCAGGCGGAGTTCCTGGTTTGCACCGAAGACGACGACTTCCGGGGCACGATAGCGAACGACGTGAACGGCAGTCGGACCACTGCATTCGATGGCGTGCAGCACAAACTGATGCGGGAACTCTGTCGTGCCCAGGGCGGAATCGCCCGGCGTGTTTTCTTTCAAAGCTCGAACCGCACCGTAGCGTGTTTCGAGTGATTCGTCGGACAGCAACTCTCGCAATGCAATCACGGCATTTGCGTCCTGAACGACGGACAGAGCCGCCAAACCATAGACGCGGAAGGCAGGCTCGTCGATCACGGCTTGCTTCAGCACGTCAACACCGCTGCCGTCTTCCAGATATGCCAGTGCCTGAGCGGCATGGAAGCGAACTTCCGGTTCTGAACTGGCCAAAGCCGCCTTCAGGAATGGAATTGCATCTTTGCCAATGGCTTCCAGTCTCAGTGATGCCGTCGCGGCTCGTTCAGGTTTCAAGACGTCCCGTGCCAGGCTTTCCAGTCGCATTCGCCGAGCCACTTCGGTCTCGCGAAACGCGATGCTGCGAATCATCTGTTGATAGCGTGGGAAGTTGTTTCGATACAGCGGATGGACCATCAGTTCGACCTGAGTGTCCGTCTTGGCCTCTGCCATCGGGATTCGCTGACCGAAGCGGTTGTAAGTACTTAGTCGAGTCGAAATCGCGTTTTGAATTCGTTTGGATGTCTTCAGGCCGCGGAATTCGCCCCGGATATTTACTTCCAGATCACGGTCGGTCCTGGAAGTCGCGCCGCCCGGAATCGAACCACGTCGCAACATGGCTTTGCTGTTTTTGATGGCGTCCGAGTCACCCAATGCTGTCAGAATGGCTCCGTGGGCGATCCCATATTGATGGCCTTTCAGAGTTGCCTGCCCGGCCACGGCCTGCTCTTCGGCCAGACGTGTTTCCAACAGCCAGCCACCCTTTAAACTGGTCGCTTCGCTGTTAGGTGGCAAGGCTACCCGCACGTCGAATTTCTGACCTTCACGAACCATCGCTGGCAGATAAGCCGTGATGATGACCATCGCGGTGCTGGGGTCCGCCAGAATCTTTGAAGCGTTGGGGATCTTACGACGGGCCATTTCTCGCAGTAGTTCCGATCGCAGATGTGAGGGTGGTGGATCACCTCCGGTGCCGTCCAGTCCCGTGACCAGTCCCACGCCGCGCAGAGCTACCAGATTGTTGCCGGTGACGCTGATGTAATCACCCAGCAGCGGAGTTTCGACACGTGTTTCGAAGTCGTTGTTGTCTTCCTCGTCCTCTTCCTTTTCGCGGGCCGCCATTTTCTTTTTGTCGTCATCCATCATGTCGGAGAACCTGGTCGACAGCGCATCCATACCGGTCAGCCCCATCAATCCGCTTGCGCAGCCAGACACTGTGATCAGGAGTACTGACAGCAGAATCGATCGCAGGAATGAATTTGGGAGATGGTTGAAGAGGTCAGACGTAGACTGGGCTGTGTTCATGGCATTCGCCGAAAAACGCGCAGCGCATTAAACCACGACTTCAGGACCTCACGTCTCAGAAGACTGAGCTGATGAAGGTCCCGAGGGCAATCCGCACGTTGCGTCTACAGGAACAGAGAGGATAGATGAAGAGACAGGTCCACTACCGATCTGGATGGGATGGCAGCAGAGGTATTGAGCTGGGTCGTGTGTGGTTGTGAGTGCTTTGTCGCATCATTGCCACTGCGGGAGTGAGAGACCGCAGACTCGATTGGCAATTGAAGGAACTCGTCTTCACAACGTTGTATGAACTGGATTGGAGTCAGTTCACAAGCAAGATAGAACGCCTCCAAAAGTAACGCAATACGGCGGAGTCGGTCTATTCGCAGTTTCAGTTACCGACCTGCGGCAGCGTGAGTTCTTCCGGCAAATCGTGCGTTGTGGCTGTGGCAACTGCAGCTTCGCCAACCATCAACGTGCTCGAACATCGGCAGAATCCGCCGTTCGAGGCCCTGTTGTCCTAGCTGCCGTCGCCAGACGGCGGCTGTGCTGCGCGTCACCGTAACTGGTGGTCAATCGCGGCTCAAAAAGAACAGCTTTGCTCCATCGCTGCTGGCCGAGACGGATTCGTTGCTGCGACGACCGAATTCCTCGGATAACCGGATCGGTTCCACTGCCGTTGCTGAGTCCGCCTTGACCGTAACCGTAAACAGCTGTCGTTCTCGCGCGTTTATGTGTTGCAAAATCATCATCGTCTGATCGTCCAGCCACTCGGCGCCCCACACGCCGGTCCCCGGCTGTGGCTGATAACGCCACACAATTGGCGGCGTATGATCGGTTAAGCGAACGGAACAAATGCTCTCCCGATTCTTCTCCTGGGCAACAAATGTGACGCCCTGGCTATTTCGGAACCACGAGATCTGTCGCAGAACCTGCGAGACGCCACTGCTGCGATCACCAAAGACGACGTCGAAATCATCTTCTGCGATACGATGAATGACAATTTCTGCTGCGCCGGCGACGGTTCTGTGCCAGGCGATCTTTGTGCCATCCGGTGACCATGACGCTCCCCAACCGTGGTTGTCCAGAATCTGTTGTTCACCGCCGTCGGCACGCATGATCCAGACGCCGGATTCGGGAGCCTCTCGAGAAAACACGATTCGACGTCCGCGCGGCGACCATGACGGCATGGTTCCGCGCCCGAGGTCACGCATGTTGCTTCCGTCGGCCTTGCAGGTCCAGATGCGGGATCCCCGTTCGTTAGCGGTATTGGTTCCTGAAAAAGCAAACATCTGGCCGTCCTGAGACACCTTCAGCCATTGTGCTTTCGCAACCTGCGACACAGCGAACAGCTTCTGTGCCGTTTGCGATTTGCGGTCCAGCGAGCACACCCAGTTGTCATCTGCGTTGACGGGGCACGCAGTGCAGACAATGAATGTCACAGCGATCGGAAGACTCAAGACCTTCATCGTCTCTCCCTGCGGCTGAGATAGATCAAAGTTTTTCCATCCGGCATCCAGGACATCCCACTGTTGCGACGATCCGAGAACTGACCCGAAACGTAGGTTAGTTCTGACGTTCCTGTGTTCAGTGCATGGATGCGTTCGGCCTGATACTTTTTCAAATTCGGTGCCATCAGCACGGCGGAACGCTGCGGCCACCACGCCAGGTCGGCATTAAAGTAGTCCGCACTGTGAGATAACTGCGGATTGCTGTCGTGATTGAAGACACTCAGCGTTGCGTGTCCAAACTGCCCACGTGCAGAGTTTCCCAAAGCTTCGACCACCACCTGTACGCTGTTTGGACTCCAACAAAAGTTCCATGACGATTGAGCGGTCGAAGTTCGACTGCCAGTGGCGATACGAGAACTTTCATTCTCTACCAAATCGGTGATCACAAAGTCCGTGCCGTTGCCGCCCGGCTTGATGTAGGCGATCTTTGTACCATCCGGAGACCAACGGCCTGACCAGCCGTTTTCATCCAACAGACGAAAACTCGCGCTGTCGACTCGCACCAGCCACACTCCACGATTTGGTGAGTAGCGACTGCACACCAGACGCCGTCCGCCCGGGGACCACGAAGGAAGTGTGCCGGAACCGAGTTCACGAATCGACGTGCCGTCCATTGCTGCCACATAGATGCGGGAATCTGAAGTGACGACTTCTGCCGGAAACGTCGCAGCGAAAGCCAACTGCTGGCCATCGGGCGAAACCACCGGAGAAGTTACGTTTTGAAAGTCCGGCAAAGTGAGTAAAACCTGTGACTGCGCAGTCTCTGTGTTCAGCGCACAAATCCAGATCTGGTCTTCAATGTCCGCTGCAGGCAGAGATTCATCAATGGGCAACACCCTCGCCTTTGTGCGGACCGGGGCCGTCGTAGCCAGCGGCTTCACCTGCGATTGGTCTGAATTCAGCAATGCTGCGTGTCGATAGCGACTCTCGAACCCCTGGGCATATTTCTGCCCCAGCAAATCACGTGCGATTGGAATAAGCCCCCGCCCGTAGAGTTCCCTTGCCACCAGCTCCCGAGTTCCTCCAGCGTCGGTTGTACTCTGTTGACGCTGCGGATGCTGATCTTCGCCAGCCAGGCATAGTTTTAGCAACTCAATGGCGTGGTGTTCCCTGCGCGCGGCAAAGCAACTGCGTATGCCTTCCCGAGCAATCGCTGTGGAACCGAAGTCGCTTTCTGAATCGTAGCGGTTGATGGTCAGACTGGTTTTCGCTGCCGCGTACAGAATGTCCGCGGCGGCCTTCGCGTCGTCAGTCTTCCTCCTCACGAGAATGCCTGCGTTCGCTGCCAGTTGCACACTGTCAGGGTTGCTGCCCGAGACAAGGATCTGCCCTAGTCGTTCGCTGTACTTTGAGACTCCCGTCCCGTCGTTCGTTTCCAAAGCACAAAGCAGCAGTAAAAGCGTGGCATCATCGGAATGATCCAGGCCACGTGACTGAATTGACTGGATCAAATCGGGGATGCGTTCTGCTGCCGCGGCCGAGCGAATCAGTTCGTGCCCAACGCAGTAGACGTCAGGCATGCGAATCTCGGTGTTTGCCGTCCCCGGTGATGCATACAGAAACAATTCGTTCGGTCGGTTGGGCGGCAATACGATACTGCGGAGCGTTTCGTAAAGACGTTGTGGGTCTCCCTGCTGCCGCCACACTTCCGACAGCTGCCGAACAGTTTTGGTAATACGCGTTCGCACGATCTGCACGGGAGGAGCTTGTACAGGCCGCATGATGTCGATCCGTGAGCCCACGGTCTGAACCGAAGGCGGTGGTGTCGCGGTCGACACCGTCGGGGGCCCGGACTGCAACGCACGCTGGACGGCTTTCTGCGACAGATCAATGAGCTGATTATGAGCAGACAGTTCAGCGATGTCGAGTGCCTGTTGTACCTGTTCAACAGTTGGAGGTGCTGCACTGATCGTGGCTGTCTGCAGATAAACAGCCAGGCAACAGCGTACAACGACTCGAAATGCAGCGGTTCGGAAAACCATCGGACTCATCTTCAGACTGTCTGTCCAGTTGTGGCGTCTCGACTATGTCGCTGCATCACCTGGCCCCAGTCCTCGGGTGAGAGTTGCGTGGCATCGTCGGACAGCAGCCGCGGGATGTCGTCCAGAATCGGGTAACTTGCCCGAGTCTCCGGATCAACGCTCACCAGTGCGGTGTCGTCATAGACCAGCGCCGCCTTTGAAGTGGGGCAGACGAGGATATTCTTTACTTTGTCGTAATCGAATGGCATTGGGTGTTGGTGTCGCGATCGTCCAGGGAAAAGTCGTTTCCCTATGTTAATCGCTTCGCCGGGCAACGTCGAACCAACGGCTTCTCAGACCGGGCGACTCATTGAATGAGTATGCCGAGTCTGGTTAAGAGCGCGGGGATGCGCAGGACG
>CALFOL010000131.1 GCA_937919915.1 uncultured Planctomycetaceae bacterium | reverse complement strand
GGCTATGCGCAAAATGGACTGCTACCGTCGAGTCCCTATCACCATCGAGGTATGGCCGTTCCGTTCGAGTTCCGCCATCTGCAGCTAATAAGCGTGTTCTGGGGTATCCCCGCAGGGCGAAATCACCTGTTCAGGCGATGCGGTGGCAGTGGTGTTTCGACGATACTTGTCATGCACGGTGATTACTTCGTTAGCTGGAGAGGGCCGACCATGTCCCAACTAACTTTCCCAAACTCAGTACTCCGGAGTCCGCAAGGCGGGCCATCTCCTGGGTGCTGAGTTTGTTTTTTTGGTTACCGCGGAATGGTATACGTCGTTGACCGATCCTGAACAACAGCGAACATCCCCTTCCTCATGGGGGCGACTTGCTGAACCGTGCTGTCTGGCCACTGCACCGTATAGGACTGCGTAGTCAGGGGAAGCGAGAACCGCAGCAAACGTTCATTGCTGCATTGATAGCCATCTCCTGCCGTTAGCCAGCGATGCTGCGGCAGATTAGTGGCAACGGCAGACATCATTGCACCAGCAGGAATTCGAGCGGACGCGGTGCCAATCAAACGCACCGCAACCGTGGGCCATTCGGCGTGCGATTGATTTGTCACGACCGCAACCCTGGCGTCGAGGTGTCCGACGGAAAAATCGCAACGACCATCACGATTCCAATCCAGAGTCGCGACGGCACGGCCCAGGGTTGGAGTGCTGAAAAACGTACCGCGCGTTCTTGCTGTTTCGTAAATGCCCGAACCGCGATTCAGGAACAGCTGCGGCAGCATGCGATACGGCTGTCCTTCGTGAGTGAAGTCGTCAAGGTGCCCATTGGCGACAATCAGATCGAGTTTTCCGTCACCCTGCACATCCAGAAACTGACAACCGAATCCGAGTTGCGCGTAGCCGGCGGCAGCAAGTTGAGCGGACGATGTCGCGTCCATGAACCAGGATTGACGTTCACGATACAGGGTGTTGGATTCGGCGTAGTAGTTTGTGACGAACAGATCGAGCGTGCCGTTGCTGTCGACGTCGCCGCTGGCGATACCCATGCTTCCTTGCGCACGGCCATAGTGGTCCCGGGCAACACCAACTGCCAAAGCGATGTCCTCGAAATGTCCGGCTTCGCTGCGCACGAACAACTGATTCGCCGATTCATCATTCGCAACATACACTTGATTACCACGAGTGCTCGTCAGCTGTCCGACCACCAGGCCCATTCCTCGACCATCACTGCCAACCGGCAAATCCTGATCCGCTGCCGCGACGAAGTCTCCAGCACCGTCCGACAGCAGCAACCGATCGCGTTCGGCTGCGAAATCTGTGGGGCCACAGATTCGTTGCACCCCACCGTGATCGCACGTTTTCGTATAGACGTCAGATCCACCTAGATAATTGACGTCATACAGATCCGGATGCCCGTCGCCGTTCAGGTCGGCAATCGCAACACTGGTGGTCCAGACGGAATCCCCGTTGAGGACATCTGTAGCGACAAAAGTGCCGTCCCCTTGATTCTTCAGCAGTCGATTCTGGCCGACGTTTGCCACGTAAACATCGTCGAATCCATCATTGTCAACATCTCCCGTCGCGACGCCCTGCCCGTAACCGGTTTCCTGAACCTCCGCCGGCAGGGTCACTTGAGCAAAAGACTGACCACGTGCATTTCGGAACACGGCATCGCTTTCGTTGGTGGAGCGCAATCCCTGCTGCAGCTCACCCCCCTGAGTCAGATACAGATCCGGCCATGAGTCGTGATCGAAGTCGACCACGCCCACACCGCCACCAGTCCATTGGTGCATCCGAAGGCCTGCCTGAGTTAACGGCCGTCCATTGTCGTACTGAAAATCGATCCCTATTTCTGCAGCGCAGTCTTCAAACAGCAGCTCTTCGGCAGTTGCCGGCGCCGAGTGTTGCTCAGCGATGAGCAACTGTTCGTTCAGAATCGGCTTTGCATCGACGTACGCCAGTTCATCAATCGGGTGCGTCCACTCGGTATTTGGCGGATGCAGGATCATATCAGTCGCCCACGACGAGCGAACAAGCGGGCTGGTAATGATTCTTGCCCAGGCGGATGCTTCCGCAGTTCGGCCCATCAGAGCAAGGCTTGTTGCCAGATCGAAGATGAGGTTGGCATCGTCCGGCGACGCCTCAACCAACGCCGCCAGACGTTCGATGTGTTCCAATCGGCTAAACAAATGAGAGAATCGGTCCGCCAGCTCCGGCTGTCTGAATCGCAACAAGTTCGCCAAGGCATGGATTGTAATCGGATTCCAACGGTCAAGGCGAACCGCTTCGGCCAGACTGCGCTGGTGCAATTCCGGATGGTCGATCCTCTGGGCCCATTCTGCCGTTACCATCCAGGCTTCCGGATGCGTCACCGGAACTTGATGAATTTTCCGGAGACGTTCGACAATATCGTCGGACTGACTGTTGGGCGAATAAGTGACCAGCGCGAACGCCAGCTGACAGCACTGCAGGTTGAGCGTTGGCTCACTAATGTGCCTCTCTGCCTCGCTTAGTAGAGATTCCACGTCCGCTGCGTTGCGTTGTTGTTGGGCCGATCGAACCAACCCGACAATCGGCATCTCGTCCACAGGATTCCGTCGATGTAGACTCGCTAACTGATCACGCGACAGTCGCCCCCGACCGTTTCTGGCCAGTAGTGCCAACTCGGATATCGTGGCCACACCATTCTGCAGCTGCGTACCTGCGTGCTGAATAGCATCGAACGGATAGCCAAACTTGCTATAAGTTAACGACAGCCAACGACGACTGATGATATCGGTTGGGACATGCTGCAGAGTGGTCTGCAGCACCAAACACGATTCGGTCACTCGTCCAAGCTGCTCCAGTAACCTCGCTCTGGTCCGCCAGGCCTGCATGTGAGTTGCATTGTCGAATCGCGGTGCCAGCTGTTCCAGATACTTCACCGCCAGAGCCAGGTCATTGCGATTCTGAGCTGCCTCCGCACCAATCATGACGCTGGCGTAGTCGCCAGGAGTTTGCGAAAGCTGAAGCTGTGCCAGTTCGCACGCTTTAGCAAAGTCCTTCTGCTGAAATGCATCTTCCGCCGCGGCCCGATAGCTGAATTTGCCAACCGGGAAAAAACTAAGGAATCCAACAGTGACCAGTGTTGACGTCAGCAACAGTGCGAGAAGCAGAGATTTTCTGCGGTCTGCAGCCATTCAGGATTTGCCGGGAATCACCATTAAGAACAAAACCACAGCGGAAGCAATTGGTCCGCGATCGTCAACTCCGCCAGCCCGTTGTTATTCCCACTCAATCGTTGCGGGCGGCTTAGAACTGACGTCGTACACAACGCGATTGATGCCACGCACTGAGTTGATGATCTTTGTCGAAATATGAGCTAAAACGTCATGAGGAAACGGAAACCAGTCCGCAGTCATGAAGTCTTCGCTTTGTACAGCGCGGATGGCGGCCACGTTTTCGTAGGTCCGGTCATCACCCATCACGCCGACAGACTGAACCGGCAACAGTACCACGAAAGCCTGCTGAATAGCACGATAGAGTCCGGCTTTGTGCAGTTCTTCGATCAGAATCGCATCGGCCTCACGAATGATCTCCAGGCGTTCTTCGGTGACGTCCCCCAGACAGCGAACCGCCAGTCCCGGGCCAGGAAAAGGATGTCGCCATACCATTTCTTCCGGAAGCCCCAGTTCTGCACCCATACGACGGACTTCATCTTTGAACAAATCCCGCAGCGGTTCAATCAGTTCGAAGCCAAGTTCCCTGGGCAGTCCGCCGACATTGTGGTGCGACTTAATCATGGCCGCAGGTCCATCCGGATCTGCGCCACTTTCGATCACATCCGGATACAGGGTTCCCTGAGCCAGGTACTTTGCATTCGGAATGGACTTGGCTTCCTCTCGGAAGCACTCAATAAAGACGCGGCCAATAATCTTGCGTTTCTGTTGCGGATCCGAGACGCCAGCCAGTTCATTCATAAACCGATCACGAGCGTCCACGACGTGCAGGTCAGTCTTGAAGTGCTCTGTAAAGTGTTTCCGAACCTGTTCCCGCTCTCCTTTACGCAGCAGACCATTGTCAACGAAAATACACGACAGCTGATCTCCGATTGCTTCAGAAAGCAAAGCCGCAACCACCGACGAATCCACGCCGCCAGACAATCCACAGATTACCTGGTCCGTTCCGACCGTGTCGCGAATCACTTGTTTCTGTTGCTCAATCAGCGAACTGATCTTCCACGACCCCGAACACCCGCAGATCTTCTTAACAAAGTTGTCCAGTAACTTTGCGCCGTATTCTGTATGAGTCACTTCAGGGTGAAACTGAATCCCGTAGATCGCTTTACCCGCATGTTGAATGGCAGCATTGGGGCACGTGCTGGTCGAAGCGATGGTCTGGAACCCGTCCACAACGCTCCGCACCTGATCACCATGACTCATCCAGGCAGTGAAAACTTCCGGAATTCCCTCAAACAGCGCGCTGCTGCCAGATACGGAACAGGGTGCTCGGCCGAATTCTCGCGAATCCGCCGGCAGAATTTCTCCGCCCAGAGCGTGACAGGTCAGCTGCATTCCGTAGCAGATCCCCAACACCGGAATTCCCAGCTCAAAGACACCTGGATCAACCTTTGGCGAATTTTCTCCGTAAACACTGGCAGGGCCCCCTGACAAAATCAGCCCTTTAGGATTCAGTTCACGAATTCGGTCAGCCGTGAGGTCGTTGCGCACGATCTGGCAAAAGACGTTCGCATCGCGCACCCGTCGCGCGATTAGCTGTGCGGTCTGACTGCCGAAGTCCATGACCAGGATGATGTCGTCCTGCGTAAATGCAGAAACGGCGGCGTCAGCGGTATCACTGGCCGATGTGGGAGCAGTCATATTTTGATGTTCGCTAGAGCAGTTGACTTATATGTTGTGAACGGTACTCGCTCGCGGGAGCAGGTTTTTATTGTTCGAAACGCATGCCCCGCGGCCACAAGTCAGCGAAATACGCTGGAGTATCGGCTCGGCAAGGCGGTGCCGAAATGCTGAGAAGATCCGAGGGGGGAAAGGGCCAAGGATAACAAAGCCGCCCGGTTTCTCAACGTCCCCCGAAGGTGGAATCACTCAGACTCATCTTTTCCATGCGTAACCGAATGTCGTGTGGATCTCCTGGCCAGGGAGACGCCGAAATTTACTGCATAATCGCACCGGTCCGGATCTCAGGAAAAACCCTCCCTGGCAGAATCGGCATACGTGGAAAACGCGCCCCTGATTATTCATCCTGTCATCGTCGCGGCCCGAATGCTTGCATTTTCGCGGTTCCGGGGACGATTGTGCAGTACGAGGGCAGTTGAGCACTCAACCACAAAACGATTTCCTCTAACAGTTATCCGGACGTGGAGCATAATTCCGGTGAGACCCGTTTTTCTGCCCTGACCTAACAGAATACAGCCGGTACTGTTTCGTACCGAATCAAGTACACGGAGGAGAAATCAAATGCTGGTTCTATCACGTCAACGCGACGAAACAATTGTGATTGGTGATTCTATTCGGATCACCATTGTGGAAGTCCGGGGCGACAAAGTTCGCATCGGTATTGAAGCTCCGCGAGATGTCACTGTTCATCGACAGGAAATTTACGACGCCATCAAGCGGGAAATGGATGGAGCAGATTCTAAAGACAGCTAGTCTGCGCCACCACCACCACCACCCGACTCAATAGCCAACAAAGGCCCGCTCTTCTGAGCGGGCCTTTGTTGCTTACAGCGTGATACGCTGAGTTGTGGCCGTGGGCACGCGTTTTGTTCGAAGAAAGCCTGCTCCCGCGAGCGAGTACTGTTCACAACAATAAGTAAACTGCTTAGATCCCGCAAAAATGTCACGTCTGACACACTCGCGACAAATCTGATATCTTGCTGACTGACTGAAATATGAATAGTCACTCGTAAGCAAACGCGGCATGTCAGACAGCGGTTCCCCGTACTCTCCCCCCAGTTCCGATCTGCCGTCGAGCGCCGGACTCACGAGCGATCCAGTATTCGGCGGTGTGATCAGCACTCAGTTTCTGGGAGCATTTAATGACAACTTCTTTAAACAGATGGTGCTATTGAAGTGCGTCGAAATGGCTGCTGGCGGCAGCAACGACCTGCAGGGACTTGCTCTGGCGGCGTTCGCCCTGCCCTTCGTGCTTCTGTCAGGCCTCGGAGGTTATCTGTCGGACCGTTGCTCTAAGCGAACAGTAATTGTCTGGTGCAAAGTCGCCGAGATTTTTGTGATGGGAGCCGCCATGCTGGTGCTGCTGCCTGGAATGCCGACCGGCAACAATCAGTTGTACCTATTGATCTTGGTACTGGCACTGATGGGGGCTCAAAGCGCCATTTTCGGGCCTTCCAAATACGGCATTCTTCCCGAGTTGTTCTCGGGGCGATTACTCCTGCCGGTGAACGGTGCCATTCAAATGACCACGTTTCTGGCGATCATCTTCGGGATGGCTGGTGCGGGGATCGCTTTGGACAATCTGGATAATTCATTGTGGCTCTGCAGCGCTATCGCAGTGGGAATCGCGGTCATCGGAACAATCACAGCGTTGTTCATTCGCAGGACACCAGTGGCTGAACCTGACCTGAAGCTGAAGTCCGGGAATTTATTTATTCCAAGTGAAATCTGGACGTTGTTCCGTCAGCAACCGAAGCTGGCGAAAGCCCTTCTCGTGATGATGATGTTCTGGTTTATCGGTGGGGTGGCTCAGCCAGCGGTCAATACGCTCGGTGGCAACGTTTTGATGCTCAGTAAAACCCGTACCAGTTTGATGGCCGCTGCCATCGGTGTCGGAATTGCTGCTGGCTGCGTGATTTCCGGCTTTGCAAACAAAGGAGGCAGCGCCGACGGATCTCGCTGGACAACCCGCGGCAGTTGGATGATCGTGCTATCGCTGCTGCTGATTGCGCTACTTAGCAGCGGAATGGTGGGGCGGCCAACCCCGAGTGCTGATCAGTTGCAGGGAATTTTTCAGAGCCTGGTTTCCGCCGACTTGATTGAGTGGCTGCTGAGATTCAGCATGTTATGTCTTGGCGTGTCCGCGGGGATTTTTGTGGTTCCTGTTCAGGTCTACATTCAGGAAGCTCCGCCGGTTGAACAAAAAGGGCGGCTGATTGGCGCAATGAACGTGATCACGTGGATCGGAATTCTGTTCTCGGCCGCGTTTATTTTCCTCATGGGAATGGTTACCAGTGTTCTCAGCGACCGGGATGGCGGACAGGACTATCATTTTCTGGTATTTGTCGTGTTGGCTGTCATGATGGCTCCACTGGCTCGATTTTATCGTCTCCCCGAAGCTGCCACTGCACAAAACTGACCGAGACTTCGCATGAATCCTCTCCAGCACAACGATCTACTTACGACTCGCCGCCAACTGCTGAGCATGGCGGGCACTGGTGTGGGTACGGCGGCTCTGGCATCGTTGCTGAACGGCGACCTCGCAGCTGGGCCGGTGTCAGACTCGCAGACGCATGGCGCTCAGACACTTGGTGGCCTCCCTGATCTTCCCCACCTGAGCCCGAAGATCAAGAACATCATCTATCTGTTCCAGAATGGTGGTCCGACGCACGTCGATCTGTTCGATCACAAGCCCCAGTTGTCCAAATTGCACGGACAGCCGATTCCAGCCGGTTTCGTGGACGGCAAACGGTTCAGCACAATGACGGGCAATGCATCCGGCAAGCTGATGCTGGCCCCTGTCGAACCGTTTCGGCAACACGGCGAATGCGGCGCGACAGTCAGCGGGTTCATGCCTCATACGGCAAAGATCGTCGACAAGCTTTGCTTTATCAAGGGGATGCACACCGATCAGGTGAATCACGCTCCCGCCATTCAGTTTTTGTTGAGCGGGTCGCAGATTCCGGGGCGTCCGACGCTGGGAGCGTGGCTGAACTACGGTCTTGGCAACGAAGCCGAGGACCTGCCGGCATTCGTTGTGATGACGTCGATCAGCAAGGGTACCAGCTGCGGTCAGATTTTCTATGACTTTTACTGGGGCAGCGGCTTTCTGCCATCTCGATTTCAGGGTGTCAAGTTTCGCAGCGGCGGCGATCCGGTGTTGTATCTTTCGAATCCCAAAGGGGTGACTCGAGACATGCGGCGTGGCTGGCTGGATGATCTGGCCCGGTTGAATCAGATGAAGCTCGACCAGCATGGAGATCCGGAAATCGCGACTCGGATTGCTCAGTACGAGATGGGTTTCAAGATGCAGGCCAGCGTTCCGGAACTGACAGATCTTTCGGGCGAATCAAAGCAAACTCTGGAAATGTACGGGCCGGACGTGACTGAGCGTGGCACGTTTGCACATAACTGCCTGCTGGCCAGACGGCTCGTGGAACGCGGTACTCGCTGCGTGCAGTTGATGCACGCCGGTTGGGATCAGCATAACAGTCTGACCACAGAACTTTACAACCAATGTCGGGACACAGATCAGTCGTCAGCCGCTCTGGTGCGGGATCTGGAGCAGCGTGGATTGCTGGAGGAAACTCTGGTGGTGTGGGGCGGAGAATTCGGCCGAACTCCGTTTTTACAGGGCGATATCAACAATCGCCCGCGATGGGGCCGCGACCATCATCCCTATGCATTCACGATCTGGTTGGCGGGCGGCGGCATTAAGCCAGGCCTGACCTATGGTGCTTCGGATGAGCTGGGCATTAACGTCGCGGAAAACGGTGTGCATGTTCACGACTTGCAGGCGACCTTGCTGCATCTGATGGGAATCGATCACGAACGATTGACGTATCGCTTTCAGGGACGTCAGTTTCGCCTGACGGACGTCCACGGCGACGTGGTTCATGCGATTCTCTCGTGACGGCCCTACCGGAGCGATTCCGGACCCCGCTCCTGCCTGCGGCGGGCGGTTTGAACGATTTCCGGTATTCGTTTGTTATGGCAAACTGGGGGATGTTTTCTTGTGAACCTCCTGCTGGTCGGCTCGGAACGGCGGGTTTGCGGAAATCTTACCTGCCCGAATTACTCGTATGTCCTACATTCAATGAACGGCGCCGTTGGTTGCAAGTTTTCCGGCCCCGAAGTACTGTCATCGACTGGAATTTTTGGCGACGTTGGTCCGTGAGATAACTTGACCGCGTGCGTCGTCTTGCGGCGACGGCAGTCGGTGGACGCGTCCTCCCCTGCTGGATGGTCACCTTCAATCCCTCCCCATAAGTTCTCCAAGGCGGAATTTGCGATATTGAGTCGTCAACGTGGTTCAGTTACCAACCCTCTTTCACGCCTGCTTGCTCGCCTGAAATCAGAGGCTCCGAGATCTCGCAGAAGCAGATCGAGTAGCCGGTCACAGCACTGGACAACTCCGCTTGAAGTTCTTGAACATCGAGCGATGTTGTCGGCTGTCGATGTTGTCGACTGACGACGTTAGACCCGGAAATTTCACGATTACAGCTGCGGATACCGCAGCTGCCGGTGACGATCTGACGATCAATTCCGGGGTGACCGTCAACTCGACCGGGGGCAGTGTCACGCTGAACGTCGGCGACAATTTCTTCTTCCAGCAGAACGCAACTGTTGCTGCTGCAAACGGTATCGTGGTGAACTTTGATTCCGGGGCGGCAGACTCCGGCACGGGCGGCGTGAGCTTCCTGGAAGGAACGTTCACATCCTCCAGCGTTACTATCAATGGCGGTGCGGATGACGACTTTTTTGGAATTGAACCGGCGTCCTTTCTGAATACTCCGGTCACGATTGACGGCGGCGGTGGCGCGCTGAACCGCATTGAATTCGATTTGACGGGTGTGACCAATCCAGAACTGACATATACCGGCCCAACATCCGGTGTGGTCACGTCTGACAATCACGCGGATGTTCAGTTCTCGAATATCGCTGACATCCTCATTTTCAACCAGACAGGAAAATTCTCCACAATCACCATCGATCTGTCAGGTCAGCCATCCGCGAACGACAACAATCCGGACAGCATCGAAGTCAAATCCGGTGGAACGAATTCCGTTAAGGTCACAGTTAACACGGCGGAATTGTTCGCCCTGGACCCGCGTCAATATGACGCTTTGGCGATCATCGGGGGCAACGATCAGGAAACGCTTTATGTCACACATGCCAGCGGCATCGTGGCTGGCCCACTGGCATTCGCTGGTGGTGCAGGTGCGGATATTCTCAGTGTGAAAGGAAACGGGACGACCACGGCTGTGTATGCCCCGCACGCAACCGTCACGGGCAGCGGCACGGTGGACGTTGACGGCAATGTCACCACCTTTAGCGGACTGGCTCCGATCGACATTTCTGCGATGGCAACAGCCAGCGTGATTCTACCTGGGGCGAACGACGTCCTCACGATCGAAAATGGTTCCGACTATGCCATGGGGCTGTCCGATGCACTTCGCGTTTCCGGAACCAGCGGCGGTGTCGACATTGAATCCGTGGCGTTCTTCGACATCGGCGCCCTGACGATCGATACGTCAACGGTTGATGGAGTCGATACGCTGACAATTAACTCAGCGGACAATAGTCACCAAAACGACAACATCGGGTTCCGCACAGGTGGCGTATCGACCGACGGTGACAGCATATTGCTGAACGGCAATATCACCACGAGCCAAACGCATCTCTTTGCCAGTGCGGCAATCACACTGCAGGCCGACGTGATCCTGACCAGCACCTCCAATGGTGGCGTGCGATTTCTGAATGCTCCGCTGGATGGTGCACACGACCTTACGATTAACGCGGGCGGTGTAACCAATCTGAATTCCGCCATCGGTCAGGTTGTTCCATTAAACAGCTTAACCACGGACGCAGCTGGATCCACAACGATTGCTGAGGGCAGAATTACCACCGGCGGCACACAGACCTACAACGACCCGGTCACGCTGAGCGTCGATTCCATGCTGGCTGGAACGACGATTGTGCTGAACAACGACCTCGACGCTTCTCCGTCCGGTTTTCAAACGCTGGATGTCATCGGAAACCTGATCCTTGGAAATGACGCCGGCGACCGCATCGGTGCAGTGAATCCACTGGGACATTTGGTCATCAGCGGGACGACGACAATTAATTCGAACGGAGCCGCCGGTGCGAACATTGTGACTCATGGTGGCGCTGATTCTGGTAACCAGAGTTTCCAACAAGCGGTCATCCTCGCTGCGGACGCCACTCTGTTGGCAACCGGCAGCGGAGTTATCTCTTTTCCAGCAACGATTGACGGAGCCCATAACCTAAATGGGATGACGCCGAGTATCGCCGATTTTGGTGATGTCGTCGGTGGCGCAACGCCATTGGCCAGCGTTTCAGTGAACTCCAATGCAACAATCGCCGCGAACATCAACACCACTGGCGTTCAGGACTGGAATGGCAACACAGATGTGGCTGCGGGTGTCGCATTTTCCGGAACCACTATCAACTTCACTGAGGATGTTACTCTGGGCGGAAACAATGCAGCGAGCATCGCGGCTGACGGCAACGTCGTGATCGGCAGCGCCGCCGATGACATCATTACGTTTGACGTGACCGGCAAGACCACGGCTGGCACTGACTTCGATCAGTTGCAGGTCACCGGCACCGTCACGCTGCAGGGCGCATTGAACATCGGTGGCACATTTGCGGACACCGGTGCGGCCGATGACACTATCATGCTGATCGACAACGACTCGACAGATGCGGTGACAGGCACGTTTGCCGGGCTGGCAAATGGGGCCGCTGTATCACTGAACGGCGAAGCATGGCGAATTTTCCATGACGGTGGCGACGGTAACGACGTCGTATTAAAGTTTGGCCTCGCGAATGTCAGCATCGCAGACGCGATGGTCACAGAAGGCGACGCGGGCACGGCGACAATCACATTTGATGTGACCGTGGATTCTCCGTCCGGGGGA
>CALFOL010000130.1 GCA_937919915.1 uncultured Planctomycetaceae bacterium | reverse complement strand
GTTTACCTATTGTTGTGAACGGTACTCGCTCGCGGGAGCAGACTGTCTTCGATCGAAACGCATGCCCCGCGGCCACAAGTCTGCGTAATACGCTGTAGGTTCTGTTGCGAGTCGATTTCCGTGCGGCGAACTGCCGTCGGTTCCTCATCATTGTTTACGTATAGATGGTTGGACCAATGAAACGATCTTCTTTTCTGATCGCTGTTTTTCTGCTGTGTTCGTCAACCGGCCTGGCCGCGGAACGCAACGTGATCTTCATTATCACAGATGACGAAAGCCCGACGCTCGGATGTTACGGCGACAGGATCGCTGTGACGCCGGCCATCGACGCGATTGCCGCCGACGGCACGCGTTTCAATAACGCGTTTGCCACGACAGCCAGTTGCAGTGCCAGTCGTTCGGTGGTGATGTCGGGCTTGCACAATCATCGCAACGGCCAGTACGGTCACCAGCATGCCTATCATAAGTTTTCGTCATGGCACAACGTTGTCAGCCTGGCTCTGCCACGAGTGATGGCGAATGCCGGGTACCGAACCGGACAGTGTGGGAAGTATCACGTCGCCCCGGAAGAAGTGTTTCGCTTTGAAAACTACATCAAAGGTAACGGACGCAACGCGGTCGAAATGGCCAATAACTGCAAGGATTTCATTGCCGACAGTGCCACTGACAAGCCTTTCTTTCTGTACTTTGCGACGTCTGATCCACATCGTGGTGGCGGAAAAGACAAGACCTCACCGCGAGAACTCAAGCCGGACCTGTTCGGCAATAAGCCTAAAGACGGCCTTTTTCCTGGCGTCGATGAAGTGTTCTACAAGCCAGAAGATGTTGTGATTCCGCACTTCCTGCCCGATACCCCCGAGACGCGCGAAGAGCTGGCTCAGTACTATCAATCCTGCTCTCGAATTGATCAGGGCGTCGCTCGGCTGGTGGAGATTTTGAAGGCAGCCGATCTGTACGAAAAGACGCTCATCGTGTTTACGGCGGATCACGGCATGGCGTTCGCCGGCGGCAAGACGACGGTTTATGAGGGCGGATTGAAGGTCCCGTTTGTTGTGCGCAATCCATACGAAGAGAAACGCGGCGTGATTTCGAACGCGATGATCAGTCACATCGATATCACGCCATCGTTGCTCGATTTTGCGGGCGGACTGGATGCGAAGACAAACGCGCCGAAGAACTGGGTGGACCCCGACAAATTCTGGAAGGAACGCGCGTACGCTGATCGGGATAACCGGGGACCGAAGGATCTTCGCAGCTATCAGGGGAAGTCCTGGATTTCGATTCTGGGTGATCCCCATGCGACTCATTGGGACACCATTTTTGCATCGCATACATTCCACGAAATTCAGATGTACTATCCTATGCGAGTTGTCCGCGACAGTAAGTACAAACTGATCTGGAACATCGCTCATCAACTGCCCTACCCGTTTGCGTCGGATCTGTGGGCTGCTTCCAGCTGGCAGGCTCAGTTTAAGACCAGTCTGGATGCGCCGTACGGAACGAAGACTGTTGGTGAATACATTAATCGCCCGAAGTTCGAGTTATATGACATCGAAAAGGATCCGCATGAATCGAAAAATCTGGCAACCGACCGTGCCTACAACGACACGCTGGTGAAGTATCAGCAGAAGCTGAAGGCGCTGCAAAAAGAGATGCAGGATCCGTGGATCATGAAGTGGGACTACGAGTAAAAACACGGGACTTGGCTGCATGTTGCCGGAACGCAACATGCCTGCACAATCGGAACAAAAGTCACGGTCACAACAATCTGAGTTTTCGGATTACGTGGAATTGAGGAACGGTCGGAATTACTGCGTTGGGATCGGACCATCCTGGAGTCTGATGTGTGATTAGTTTCACTGTGTTCCTGTAGGTTGTGAATTCAAATGCCTAGCGCGCGTACTGGCTGTTCCCGAGTTGAATCTCTTGAGCCGCTTATTCTGAT
>CALFOL010000129.1 GCA_937919915.1 uncultured Planctomycetaceae bacterium | reverse complement strand
TCAATACTGTTTGTACGGTATTGGAAATTTCTCTGTCGTCTTCAATGACAACGATTTTTTTCGCGCTCACGAATCACCTCTGGTTTCCGGCGGCATCCCTGTTTGGATCCGATCTCAGGGACCGGAGGAATTCATCATACCCAAAAGAAAACGCCGCGGACAATGATTGTCCGCGGCGGCGATATGAGTCTGCTGAGATTTCGGCAAATCAGATGGCAGATTCGTCGATTTCACCTGTTCGAATTCGAATAATTTTCTCGACGTTTGTGACAAAGATCTTGCCATCGCCTACCTGACCGGTTCTGGCTGAGTTAATGATTGCGTCGACAACCTTATCAAGGAACTCATCGGGGACAACGATTTCAATTTTCACCTTGGGCATGAAATCGACAATGTACTCCGCACCGCGGTACGTTTCTTTGTGCCCCTTTTGTCGCCCGAAACCTCGAACTTCGGTGACTGTCATTCCCTGAACACCAGCTTCCGTGATGGCCGACTTGACGTCTTCCAGTTTGAAGTGGCGTACAATCGCTTGAATCTTCTTCATGATATCTGTTCTCGTGAGCTGAAGCTCTCACCAACAAGAGCTGGATGTGTGAAAATGAGTGGATAACATGGTACTCCTGACATCGCTGAGCCACCACTGCTGTGCAGTGGTGGTTGCAGCCGATCTCGCCGCCAAGAGGCTAGTCTATCCGAACTCTATTGGAAAATGTAGCCTTCTTCGCCATGCTGACTGATGTCCAGGCCCTGAATTTCCTGGTCCTGTGGAACCCGCAGTCCCATTACGATGTCCAGCACCTTGCACAGAATGAACGTCCCGACTGCACTGAATCCAGCAGCAGCCGCAATACTGATCAGCTGAATTGTAATCTGGCCGGGGTTACCATCCAGGTAGCCGTGGGTGTCCTTGGCAACCATCGATGTCGCAAACACACCGGTCAGGACTGCACCCAGAATACCGCCCATGCCATGAACGCCAAACGCGTCCAATGAGTCGTCGTAGCCCATGCGGTTTTTAAGCAGTGTACAGCACAGAAAACAGAAGACGCCAGCCATCAAGCCCATGATGATGGCACTGACTGGTGTCACTGAACCGCTCGCAGGCGTGATGCAAACCAAGCCAGCCACAGCGCCTGAGCACGCGCCCAGAATTCCGGCTTTGCCGTGCTTCAGCCATTCTGCCAGACACCAGCCCAATACGCCCGCGGAAGCCGCCAGATGCGTTGCAAAGACCGCATTGACTGCTCGACCGTCGGCGGCCAGTTGGCTTCCGCCATTGAAACCAAACCAACCAACCCACAACAAACCGGTACCGATACACGTGTAGGTCAGGTTATGGGGTGGCATCGGCTCCTTCGGATAGCCACGTCGCTTGCCAATCACGATCGCACAAATCAGCGCCGAAACGCCGGAACTGATATGCACCACCAGTCCGCCCGCAAAGTCGATGGCTTTGTATTTGGCCTCGGGATTCCATTCGCAAAGCCAACCTGCATCTGACCACACCCAATGCGCGATTGGGCAATAAATCAGCAGGCCCCACAACACGCTGAACACAGCCATCGTGGTGAATTTCATTCGTTCAGCGAAGGCGCCACAAATAAGTGCTGGCGTGATTATGAAGAACATGCCCTGAAATGCGACGATGATTTGCTTACTGACCAGGCTTTCGGCCGTACCGACGCCTTGCGCCGGGCTGACGCCATTCAGCAGCAGATGATCAAAGTTACCGTAGTACGGATTCGTGCCACCAAAGGCCAGGCTGTAGCCGATCAGGGCCCAGGTGACGGACATCAATCCCATCAGGAACACACACTGCATCATCACGCTGAGAATGTTTTTTTTGCGAACCAGGCCCCCGTAAAACAGCGCCAGTCCGGGACAGGTCATCATCAGCACCAGTGCAATGGAGACCAGCATCCATGCTACGTCGCCTTTGTCATAATCCGGCTGCGCCGGCACCGATGCCGCGCCAGTTTGCTGGGTATCGTCGCCGCTGTCGGTTTCCGGTGCAGACTGTTGGGCTGTTTCGACTGCGGCCGTTGGCTCGTCCTGGCCGATCGCGGGTGCCGCCACTGCCAGCAGCACCGCTAACAACGTGAGTTGTCGTAATTGTTTTGTGAGCATTCTTTGTCTGATCCTCGCCTAAAAGAAGCCGTAGCTTCCTACTCCGATGACGCATGCTTTCCGTTTCTGAATTGGCTGGCATACGTCGCTAAAAAGAAAACAGCCGCTGCAGCCCGACGGCTGTAGCGGTCTCGCCTGTTTCTCCCGCGCAGTGATCCCCCGAAATACCGCATGGTCCGACCGCGATCAAGCGCCAGCGTGCCCGGAACTGTGGTTTCTACGGGAATCTGTTCCTCGCCGGTACTACGTTCTCCGAACCGTGCACATCCCTACAACGTATTACGTCGCCCGCTGAAATGTGTCCTGCAACAGCCTTTTTGATCATTCGGGTTCGGAGCCGTAGTCGTTTCGTCCCGGCGTCCCAGCAAAAAACGCGCATTCGATCGCGATCCACAGATTCGCCAGTGGAACAAAGGCAAGGACGACATATCCACCTCCTTTGTCTCGGTCATGCAGCGGCTTGACGATGATGGCCAGGGCTATCCAAAGGGCGAAGATAACAAGTGGAATCAACGCGACAATCGTAAAGATCGCTCCCGCCTGGTCCCCGATTGCTTCACCCGCGAACCCAATGGCGAATGCTGCTCCAATCGTAATAATATTGGTAGCAATGCTGTACGTCCAATAGTCGCGACGATTAAGTCTTCCTTCAAACGAGAAGAGTTTTTGTATCGAGGTGAGCTGTCGCGATGAACCTCCACGTTTCTTCTTTTTCTTTCCCTGCCCCTTCGACCTCGGCGCTGCATACGGATTTTCATCGTCGCCGTAATCCTCGCCGTAGTCATCCCCCAAATCATCTAACGCGCCAAAGGGATCATTCCCATAGCCATCGTCAAAGGCCTCGACAGGCTTTTTCGCCCGACGTTTTTTCCTGACAGGGGCGATCGCTTCCGGCTGCGGCTTTCGCGCCGCTGCCTTTTTCCGGGGAGTGGCTGCTTTGCTTCGGGTTTCAAGCGGACCAGGAGCAGCGGCAGCACGAGGGGCCGAAGAATCTCCCGCGCCTGTAGCCACCAGAATTGCCTCGCAACCTTTGCAGCGAAATTTCTTCCCCGACATTTCGTCGCTGAGTCTGTATTTGTTTCCGCATGAACAACTGACGTCAATGGGCACAGGTTATTACTCACTTTTGAATCGTTAAACACACAACCGCATCAAATCACTTGAAGGCGGCGCCCCGGATACATCAGGGCTAAATCAGCAGCATTGTTACGTCCTGATCAACTTCTGTGCGAGTAGTAGACATAGTCAGGATGGAATTGGATGGTGAATTTATTGGACATTCCCATTTTTCCGGCCCACGAAGATTCTCGCCTAACCGTGAAAGTCAGGCTGTTGAAGAATTGCCACCTCAACGCCCGACCACTCTTTCACGATGTCAGGCCAATTTCTGATCACGCTGAATTCTGCAATCGCTGCCTCGCAGACGTTCACCGACGACGCTTTGAGTTAGATTGCTTACGTCCGACTCCGCTGGACTATTCCCAACCCGTTGCGATTTCAGGACCGCTCGGAAGGCCCCATCGGACCGGCCCTTTCTGCCGATTCGTGAATCAGCGTTTCAGGTCTGGCCACCTCAGCGAACACGCTA
>CALFOL010000128.1 GCA_937919915.1 uncultured Planctomycetaceae bacterium | reverse complement strand
CGAACACCAGAGCGTAGCGTTGCCGATTGAAAACTCTGAAGCCGGTGAATCAATTGGGCCGTTAGGTCGCTCCCGGATTTCAACAGCATCGCTCCGGAATCTGACAGCACGTCATCAGCGAGCTGCATGCCAGGTACCAAATCGTTGCTATTTAGTTCCAGAAAACGTTCAAGGTCCAGCGTCTCAGAGTTACTCTGGCCAACAGCTTCATCAAGAGCATTCACTACCGCAGGGTCAAACCATGTAGAAGCCCGATCTCGAATCGACAGCACGACATCCGATACGGTGCGGTCACTGAAGTCCGTCCGGTCGTTGAGCTGTTTGTCGAACGCGTCAGCCACAGCCACGATTCTCGCCCCGAGTGGAATGGAGGTGCCGGAAACGGAGTCGGGATACCCAGATCCGTTGAAACGCTCATGATGATGCCGTACAAATCTCGCAGCCTCATCCAGATAGGGAATTGCTCGAACAATTGTCTCCCCTGCAACTGTGTGGCTGCGTAGCGTCTTCACTTCTTCGCTGGAAAGGCAACTCATGTCTTTCCGCAGAATCTGACCTGGCAAAGTCAACTTACCGATGTCATGCAACAAGCCGGCCACTTCGACCTGAAGGAGATCATCATCACTCAGGTTCATTTGACGACCGATTTTCACGGACAAATCAGCCACTCGGCGGGAATGATTTCCGACCGTCGCACTGCTGATTTCCATGAGTCGCCCCAGCACATCAAGTGCGCCTTTCAGCGTATCCTCAAGACGACTGCTGAGTTCCGTGACTTCTTTGGTTCGATCCGCGACACGCTGTTCCAGTCCTTCGTTCAGCATCTTCAGCTGTTCGTTTTGACATTCGGCGAGGACATGCAGTCGGCGGTTCTGTTCGATCAGGTTATACTGTCCGACAGCGTGGTCGATGGTTGTACATAACTGTTCATCTTCCCACGGTTTTGTCAGAAACCGATTGACAGCTCCGCGGTTGATTGCATCAATGGCTGCGGAAATGTCGGCATATCCCGTCAAAATGATACGCACGGCTGCGGGCTGAATTACACGAATCAGTTCCAGCAATTCGGTGCCTTCCATCACTGGCATTCGCTGGTCCGACACTACGACTGAAAACTCGTGTTCGCGTGCCAGCTGCAGAGCTTCTTCATGCGACGTGGTCGTGAAAACCGTATAGCCACTTCGCCTTAGCGCCCGTTTGCAGGCGCGGACAATGTTGATCTCGTCATCGATAAACAGGACGTTGGTTGTCGCCATAACAGATCTCCTCGGTGGGACGAATGATGAGCTGACTGAATATCGCTTCGATTACCAATCGAAACGTCGAAATCACTGCGGTACCTGGGCTCGTATTCATTTTTGATTCGTGATTGGAACCGTCATCGGCCGACGACTATTCCGGGTGTCAGGCGTTAGTGCATTGAACAACAATGACCGGTGCAGAGCGGCGGCATTCAGAAACGTTTTCTCCCCCGATGTTGTGACGAATCGTGATAACGATTCGGATCGCACATCCGATGAGATGCTGTGACTGTCTGAAATGATAAGGTTCGCCGTCACCGCATCGTGGCTCTTTAAAGGCGTGTATCCACAAGCCAGTGAGATCAGGCCTATCGCCTGCCCAAGTCGTTCGTCAGAAAGGTCGATTCCCACCGTGATCTGCCCTTCGCCGGCCATAGTCACTGGCGGCTGCATCGCTTGAGAAACAACAAGGCGGCGGAGCAATGCGATTCGTCGTTTCTTCCGAAACAACAGATCCAGTTCGTCAAGTGAAACGTGAACTTCGCCACTCGCGTGCGGTGTAACGAGACGTGCCAGCACGTTGCCGCTGGACACGACAGATGCTTCAGAATCAGTCGCACTGCCATCGTGGTGATTTTCCACCAGCAGTTTCAGAGTGTGGGGCAGCTTCCATGTGGAACACAACACGGCACCAGCAGCAGCATGGTCGATTCCGAAGACACGGTCTTCAAGTTCCGTCAGTGAGCGACAGGTTTCAGCGTGTTCGTCCAGCACATTGCGATAGGCTTCCGGGAACATTGTGGCCAGAACCAGCTTGCCCATGTCGTGCAACAGCCCACCGGTGAACGCGATATCCGGGTCGATCGTTCCGTTGTATTCAGCAAGCTCGCGAGCCGCGATCGCTGTCTGCAGACAATGTTTCCAGACGTCAAGGCCACTTTCCTCGCGATGATCAAGTTCTTTGATCACCTCAAACGCGGCTGCGCCGAGGGCAATGCTGCAAACCGTTTTGG
>CALFOL010000127.1 GCA_937919915.1 uncultured Planctomycetaceae bacterium | reverse complement strand
GTTCTTTCGGTGCATTGCCCGTTGAACGACGAAACACACCACATGATTGCGGAGGGTGAATTGGCTCTCATGAAGCCTTCTGCCTTCGTGGTGAATACGGCTCGCGGTGCCGTCATCAAGAAGACTGCGATCCTGAACGCCCTGCGAAATGGTCAACTGGCCGGCGCGGGTTTGGATGTCGTCGAGGACGAGCCGCTGAAGACGTCGGACGAAGCCGCGACACCGAACCTGATTGTCACCTGCCATGCCGCCTTTTGCAGCGTGGAGTCGAAGAACGAGATGCGGGCGACTTCAGCACGCATCGCCCTGGCCGCAGTCAGAGGTTTGCCGCTTGAAAATACTGTCAACGAGGTGGAGGTGCGGATATGAAACGGAGCATCGTAGCACTCACGCTTTGTGTGCCGTCCGCGATTCGACTTGTAGGCACGGCGCATCGAGTGTGCCTGCTGCTTTTTATGGGTTCGTCGCTTTCTGCCGATGAGATTCGCTTCAATGAACACGTTCGTCCGATTCTGGCCGAACATTGCCTGCATTGTCATGGTCCAGATGAAAGCCATCGCGAAGGGGAACTGCGGCTGGACACGGAGGACGCTGCAAAAGCGTCCGTGATTGTGACAGGTGATCCGGACAAGAGCACCATCATGCACCGAATCACATCACAGGATCCAGACGAACGGATGCCGCCGGTTGAATCCGGGAAGACGCTCAGCAGCCAACAGATTGAATTGCTGCGGCAGTGGATCAAAGCCGGCGCGTCTTATCAGGGACACTGGGCCTTTGAACCGATCGTCAAACCGGAATCGCCGACAACACAAACCAAAGCAACTTCAGAAATCGATCGCTTTGTCGTCGCAAAGTTGGAGGCACAGGGGCTGAGGCTTTCTCCGAAGATCACTCGACAGCAGCTCATTCGCCGAGCCACCTTCGACCTCATCGGACTTCCACCGACATGGGAAGAAGTCGAGGCGTTCATCGCTGACGATACGCCGGATGCGTTCGCGAAGTTAATCGATCGGTTGCTGGACTCGCCTCGCTATGGCGAACGCTGGGGGCGGCATTGGCTGGACATCGCTCGTTACGCAGATACGCATGGCGGTAGCGCGATCGGCTTCACGAAGTTTCCTTTTTCTTACACTTACCGCGACTATGTGATTAACGCATTGAATGCGGATGTGCCGTATGATCGATTTGTGACCGAGCAACTGGCGGCCGATCAACTGGGACTTGGCGAGAATGATCCTGCGTTGGCGGGGCTGGGCTTTCTGACGGTTGGCATGCAGTTTCGGAATCGACATGACGTCATCGACGACCAGATCGACGTTGTGACGCGCGGGCTAATGGGACTGACGGTCGCGTGTGCTCGCTGTCATGATCACAAGTACGATCCGATTCCAACCACAGACTACTACGCCCTGTACGCGACTCTGGCCAGCAGCACGGAGCCCGATATGCTGCCGATCGTGGGCCGGCCGCCGGATACCGACGCCTATCGTCGGTATCAGAAAGAACTGGCCCAACGTCAGACGATTCATCGAGACATGGCGCGCGATCAGACGGAAGTCATGCGTGGACGATTGCGAATGCAGGTAGGGCTGTATCTTCGCGAACTCGCCAAAGGAACGCCGGAACAGGATTTGTCAGCCGCTTTTCTTTCGTATCGCACCGATGATCTGCGACCGCTGGTGCTGAATCGCTGGCGAGACTATCTGGCGGAGATGCCGACCGATGATTCCGTGTTTGGCCCGTGGCTTCAACTGGCCGCTCTGCCAGACGAAGATTTTGCGACGCGGTGTTCAGCACTGGTGGAGGCATGGACAAAGGAAAACGGTGATCCCGCAAAGTTTGCGAATCTTCAGAATCTATCCACGGCCGCTCCAAAGTGGAATCCTCGGGTGCTGGATGCTCTGACTCAGAAACAACCTTCCAGTTTGCTCGATGTGGCAGATGCCTACGGCAATCTGTTTGCGGACGTCCAGCGACAATGGATGGCGTCGCTGTTGGAAGCGTCGCTGGAAGGAGCGGCCGGCGCGGAAATCATCACTGATCAGGACGCTCGCCACGAAGTAATCAACAGCGCGGTCAATAGCCAGTTGAGGCGACATCTTCACGAGCCGGGAACGCCAACCGCGATGCCGGATGAATTGGCGACGACGCTACTGAATCGTACCGTGAGAGATAATCTCAACGGCAAGAACGGAGCGATCCATAATCTGCATCTTTCGTCGCCCGGTTCACCTCCACGTGCGATGGTGCTGGAGGAACGTATTCCCGAACAGCCGTTTCATGTGTTTCGTCGAGGCAACCCGATCGATCGCGGCGAAGTTGTTCAGCCGCACTTCTTAACGGTGTTGAACTCCGCCACCGCTGAACCGCCTACGTTTCCCGACGGACAGCGACGACTGGCACTGGCACGCAGCATTGTCGATCCGAGCAATCCGTTGTTGCGGCGTGTGCTGGTCAACTGGGTCTGGCAGCATCATTTCGGAAAAGGTCTGGTGAACACGCCGGACGACTTCGGGGCTCGCAGCCAACCGCCAACGCATCCTCAACTGCTCGATTATCTGGCGGTGAGTTTTCAGGAAGACGGCTGGTCGCTGAAGAAGCTGCATAAGCGAATCATGCTGTCCGACGTTTATCAGCAGGCGGCGATTGAGAACGCCGACTCGCGTGTAAAAGATCCCGACAACTACCTGCTGTGGCGCATGCCTCGTCGGCGCATGGAAATGGAGACCATGCGAGACTCGACGCTGGCAGTTTCGGGCGAGTTGAACGTCAGCACAATTGGCGGACGTCCGTTTGATTTTCTTTCCGCACCAGTTGTGCCGCGACGCAGTGTTTACGGATTCGTAAATCGCGACATCATCTCCAGTTTGGCCAGTACGTTCGACGGAGCCAATGCCGCTTCGTGTACGGCGAAGCGGTCTGAAACCACCGTTCCTCAGCAAACCCTGTTCGCTCTGAATTCGGTGTTCATTCAGGACCGTGCGGCTGCGTTCTCGCGGCGCTCCGCGAACATCGAAGATGCCGAGCAACGCGTGAGACTCATGTATCGGCAGGCGTATTCAAGAGAGCCGCAGGACGAAGAATTAGAGACCTCGCTGCAGTTCGTCAGCAATCAGGCAGACGAAGAAGCAGGCGACCGCTGGCAGCAGTTAGCACATGTGCTGCTGGCAGCCAATGAATTTGTGTTTGTTGATTAATGCATGTGGCAGTGTCGCTCCGCGACACTGTACTACCGAGTCGCGGAGCGACTCGGCCACATAGCGACTCGGCCACATCCTATGCTTACTACATAATAAGGGCGACAAGATGAACGAACCTGACAAACAGATGCCACGCATCATCGGGCGGAGACAATTCCTGTCACGCAGTGGCATGGGCATGGGGTCGCTGGCGCTCGCCGGCCTGCTGAGTGACGATGGCAGAGCGGAAGATCAACCACTGACTGCGGGGCGCACCCATTTCGAAGGGCCCGCGCAGCACGTGATTCATGTGTTCCTTAACGGAGGAATGTCGCAGGTCGACACCTTCGATCCCAAACCGGAGCTGACCAAACGCGGCGGACAGATGTTGCCGTTCGATAACCTGCAAACCGAACGCAAAACCGGCGTCGCTTTGCCTTCGCCGTTCACGTTTGCGCAGCATGGTGAAAGCGGAATTCCGGTCAGTGACTTGTTTCCACACTTATCGAAGTGTGTCGACGACATGGCCGTCATAAGGTCGATGCATGCCGAACTGCCCAACCATGAAATGTCGCTGATGCTGATGAACAGCGGCGATCAACGGTTGGTGCGTCCCAGCTTCGGTTCTTGGTTGACGTGGGGCATGGGCAGCGAGAACCAGAACCTGCCCGGCTTTGTCGCCTTGTGTCCGGGCGGCCTGCCTGTTGGCGGAGCAGGGAATTGGCGAAGCGCATTTCTTCCGGGCGTGTATCAGGGAACGCTGGTCGATACAGCGGGCACGGATACGTCGAAGCTGATCAAAGACATTCGTAACGAACGACTCACGGGCGCTCAACAGCGTCAGCAGTTTGACCTGCTGCAAAAGATGAACTCGCGTCATCTCGAACAGCGTCCCGGAGAAACTGCCATCGAAGCACGCATTCAGTCTTTTGAAATGGCATTTCGTATGCAGACCGAAGCCACGGAGGCATTTGATGTGGCTCAGGAACCCGAGCACATTCAGAAGCTGTATGGCGACGGACCGCAGAATCGACAATTGCTGATCGCGCGGCGTCTGGTGGAACGCGGCGTGCGGTTTGTGCAGACATGGCATGGTGATGGGCAGCCGTGGGACAGCCACTCCAACATCAAAGGCGAACATCGCAAAGTTGCTGAACAGTGTGACCAGGGGCTGGCCGCTTTGATCATCGACCTGAAGCAACGGGGGCTGCTGAGTAAAACGCTGATTCTGTGTACGGGCGAATTCGGCAGAACTCCGTCCGTCGAGATGGGACAGAACGGTTCTGGCGCATCACAAGGTCGCGACCACAATCACTGGGGCTATTCGCTGTGGATGGCAGGGGGCGGAATCAAAGGCGGAACCATCTACGGTGCCACGGACGAATTCGGTTTCAAGGCGGTCGAAAATCCTGTTTCTGTCCATGACTTACATGCCACGATGCTGCACCAGCTGGGCTACGACCACAAACGTCTGACCTACCGCTTTGCCGGCCGCGACTTCCGCCTGACTGATGTACACGGTGCGGTCGTTAAAGAGGTTCTCGCGTGAGTGGTTGTACACAGCAGTCGTCAAACAATAGAACTTCTGTGTTAGTGCTTATCTTCTGAACGACTGCGGAAGCGTACAAAGCATCAAAACAGCATGAAGCAGTTCTTCAACCCGCCCCACGACTGGCTCTCGTGCATGAAACTCTCCGCCTATATTGGGATATTGCTCCTCGCGACCGCTGCACGCGCAGCAGAGCCAGTCAGCTTTGAACGCGATGTACTGCCGCTGCTCGAACGGCGGTGCAATAAGTGTCATCACGAAGATCAACAAAGCGGCGGGCTGGATCTCACTCGACTGGAAACGATGCGGCGGGGCGGTGATGAGCTTGGTGCGGCGATTGTGCCCGGCAAGCCGGATCAGAGCCCGCTTATTCAAGTGCTGACCGGCGTCAAAGAACCGGCGATGCCTGAGAACGGTGATCCATTGCCAGCGGCCGAGATCGATCTGCTGCGACGATGGATCGCGGAAGGTGCGAAGGATGATTCGACGGTCTTCCCAGCCGACGACGTGGCATTCTTCGAGCGGGAGATTCGTCCGGTGCTGGCCGAACGATGTTTCAAGTGTCATGCCGGTGACGAACCCGAGCACGGACTGCGGCTGACTTCGCGACAGGCGATTCTGGACGGAGGCTCACGCGGATCAGCGGCTATTGCGGGAATGCCGGATGCGAGTCTGCTGATCAAAGCGATTCGGCACGAGGGCGAACTGCAGATGCCTCGCGGCGGTGACAAGCTGATTGATGCTCAGATTGCGGCGTTCGAAACGTGGGTCGCGAAAGGACTGCCGTGGCCTGCCGATCGGAAGGTGCTGGCTCGTGAGAAACAGTTCACGATCAGTGACGCCGATCGCAGCCACTGGGCGTTTCGTCCGCTGCCAAAAACTCTCCCCGCGGACTGGAGTATCGACGCCACACTGAAGCCACATCATGAACGGCTTGGGCTCACTCCATCGGAATCCGCTGACAGCTACCGCTTGCTTCGACGCGTGACGTATGACCTGATCGGCTATCCGCCGACTCCGGAAGAGATTGCGGCGTTTGTGCAGGACACGTCGCCGGATGCGTATGACAAAGTCGTCGCTCGGCTACTGAAATCGCCGCAGTTCGGCTGGCGTTGGGGACGACACTGGCTCGACTACACGCGCAACGGTGCGAACGCGCAGAGTAACCGTGGTCCGGGTTTCAACACCGAACGCTACGCCGCGTGGGTGGCCGATTGCTTCAATGAAGATCGACCGTGGGACTGGTTCGCTCGCGTCCATCTGGCAGGCGACAAGATGCCGG
>CALFOL010000126.1 GCA_937919915.1 uncultured Planctomycetaceae bacterium | reverse complement strand
CTTACGATTCGGCTACCAACCCATCGCGTTGGCAAGACAAACAGCGAAGTAATCATGTTGCGAACAGTTTTCTGCGGCATGAGCTTCCAGCCGCTGCAGTTCTTCCGCCAGCGGCAGCGGCTCTTCTGTCGGTTGTAGCCGCGATCGCAGTTCTGCGTTGGCATGTTTTAACATGCGTTGCAGCATGGCCGACCGCTTTCGCCGAGGACTGTCTGCGAGCACTCGATCACGTTCATCTGTCAGGATGCGGCAACAGCGGGGACAGATGCGTTTCGCCACGGATGGACTAGCGACTGCTACCTGAGACACTTCGTCGTGCGTCACGGCTTGATGCGTGTAGCAGGCACTGACAACTGGGCGCGTATTTCTGGCCGGAGCCGTCGTCCACGTTGTGCTTGATTTATACGGCGCGTAGTTTTCGCGAAAGGTTGCCTGTCCGAAGTGGCCGAAATGCCAGCAGTGCTCTTCCACGACATAGCGAAACTGCACGATGACGATTTCGTCATCGGGGAACAGGCTGTCGAACGGTTTCCGCGTAATGCGGCAATCCAGCCATTCGGTGATGTCTCGCATGAGCACAGTTCTGCAGGGAGCTTGAAAGTTGCAGAAAATGTAGCCGCGAAGAGTTCAGCTTTACAGACCGACTGCGGGTTGCGAAAGGAATTCATCAGAATCCGCTGTGCCACTTCGTCGTGAATACAGCACGCTCAAAGAGCCGTTGCAGACAGTGATTTAGGCCCCCTGACAGAACCTAGAACCTGCGCGAGCCGCGACACCTCTGGTTAGCGGTTTTAGTCTTCGACATCGAACTTCGGTGCCGTGAAATCATCGCTGCCATCGTCATCGGCAACCGGGCGGTTTGTATCCGTTGGTTTGCTGGACGGTGAATAGTCGATCTTTCGGTCATCGGACGCATTGCGAACTTCGTCCTGAAAGCCGGTCATGCCCTTCTTGAATTCCGAGAAACCCTTGCCGAGATTTCGCGCGACTTCGGGAAGTCGCTTCCCGAACAGCAGCAACGCAATGATGCCGACGACAATCATTTCCTGAGGACCGGGACTGAAACCAAGCATGGGGATCACTTTCGACGGCTGAAAACTAGTGCAATGTAAAGCAGTGAAGTGTCGGCGGGATCGCCTCCTGAGTCGGAACAACGATCCTGACGTGGGCGTCGAACCACACAGTGGAATCAACTACTTCGGGTTTTCAATGTTCGGATTATCCGAACTACCTTCGTCGTCAGTACCTTCTTTGATGCCCTTCTTGAAGGCAGAAAAACTTTGCCCAAGTGACTTTGCAGCACTGGGAAGGCGATTGCCGAACAGAAGCACAACAATTACCGCAACAATGGCAAGCTCAGGGCCACCAAGTCCAAACATAGTTCATTACTCCAGAGATTTGTGACGCATTAACAAACGCGCCGAGACGCGGATTGTATCGTGGGGAATTAAGAAAAATCTCGGAGAAGTGAGACTTTTTTCCGAGGAGGGATAAGTGGCGGGAGGTACGTTCGGTCGTACCGCGTAGGAAAAATTCTATCGCGGCAACCAAAGGATTCAACTTCCCAATCGTTGCACAGTCCGGTGTCGGTACGAAATGCTGACAATCGGGAGAAGTATTGACGGTTCTCAGGGGTTGTTGAACGCCGTCAACTGTATCGGCAATAAACAATCGACCGAAGACGCGTGCCAATGGCTTTGCCAGTGTTTTTACAGCTGAAACCACGGACAAACGCATCGGGGAAGCCCGACGATGAATTACCACAACAGTTGCAACAATCGACCGGATTGAGTTGCAATGAACAATCGATCGGCCAATGGCGAAACGGCCATGCAGTACACCGGGTCAGCCGACATGTCCGCAGCCCACAGGAGATTCCCGTCGAAGCCCAACCAATAAAGCCGATTTTCGAGAGTGGTCGCTGCCAGTCTGCGGCCGTTTTGTGCCGCCGCAATTCTATTGGGCACGCCGTCAACCATGAAGGAACCTTCCCGCTGCCCCGATCCATCGAGCACCTGAATCCCGTGGTTGAAGGCCGCCAGCAGGATTCGCTCACCATCGCCGCTGGTCGCCATATCGCCGACGTTGTTCATTATACGAACGTTCCACTGTTCCTTGCCCTTCAAATCATGGCAACACAGATGACCGAACTCGGCGGCACCGATCATCAGCGGTGATTCAGACAGCAGTTGCAAATGCTGTAGAGGCTGCGGCGTTTCGAAACTGCAGAGTTCTCTTCTGTCGGATGTCACAATGTGGACCCGCCCAAGTTCTGTGCTGACTGCGAAGTGGCTTCCGAAAGGAGACACTGCCAGCCCCAGAAGATTAGCGGTTACATCAACCTGCCACTTCGAATTCAGTTTGCTGTCAAAGCACACCAACTGTCCGTTGGCCATTGCTGCGGCGCCCAGCGTACCGGCGTCCGACCAGACGAGAGATTCCACGCCGCTGAAGCCGCGTTCACGGACAAGCTGTTCGCCGGATTGACTTAGCTTGATGAGATGCCCGGACCCCGTGGCGATCACCAGCGTTCGGTCTTCGGCAGCATAGTCCATCGCCACAATCCCCTCCGGAAAGACGTCGTCAACGACGACTTCCGGCTGGGTTCCGTGGCTGTTATTAAACAAAGCATGGACCATGAAGAGAATCAGTCTTTAAGCTGAAACGCTTCCATGAACATGCCGTGTTCATCATTCACAGAATAGCCACCTGATGGCTTGATGTACTTTGCGATCGTTTCGAAAGGTGGCAGCGTCGAGAAATCGATCTTGCTGAACAGATCCTGCATTCCCGGGAAGTTCTCAGCGGCTTCACCGGACTTCAACATTTCATAGAAGGTGCGATACGTGTCAGCCGGTCGAGAAAACTGAACGGAAACCGCATTCGCCGGGAAGTACTGTGAAACCTTCTTAAAGTCTTCCGATTCAGCCAGTGGACGGACATCATCGTCGTTGCGCAGCACTTGTTCAATCAGCGTTCCGCCCATTCCCAACAACAGGCGTCTATCCGAGACTGTGAATGAGAACGACTGTCCTGGAGCCGGACCGGACACCTCGTACAGGTTCGCACCACGGAACTCTCGCATCTCCAGCCCCGACCGTTCTGCAATTTTGGCAAGCACATCGGTGGCGGCTTCTGTGTCTTTGACATCCAGGCAGACCAGTATCTGGTCGCCGGGCAACTCTTTGTTTTCGCTCGGAGCAGTAATTAGCTGCATGTCGCCAGTAACCTGATCCAGCACGTCGTGCTTGAAGTGAATGCCGGGACCGGTTTCTGCCAGGCGATCCAGTTGTGCAGCCACGGTGCCGGCACCGTTGAACATGTCAACGAGAGACTCAACGGATTCGAAAGCATCGCCAACTTTCCACTTGGTGGCGATGTAAGTCGTAATATTCTCCTTCACCCATGCAGGCGGCTTCTTTTTTGCATGATCAAATTGAAACGCTTTCATGAGACCCATCGCTGGCTGTTCGGTGTAGAACACAGAACGCGAGACCGCGGAAAAGTCGCCAGTGCCGGCTTCAGAAACGGCGCCCATCGCCTTGATTTGATTGATTCCCAAAGCCGGAAGGAACCCCATGGCCATTCCAGCTCCCATGCTTGCCTGGCCAAGGGAACCAGTCTGCACCAGTTTTGTGAACATGCCAATGGGGTCGAAATACACTGTCGTCAAAGACGATCGATCACGGGTCTGACATTTCGACATGATGTAGCTGTACGCTTCGTTATCAACGAAAGTCTTGTCTGCTTCCCCATCCCAGTTGGTCAGTACCGATTCAAGCAGCTCAATCCGGTTTGCAACAACCAAACGCTGATCTTTCAGAAACCAACCGAATTCTTTTGCCAGCGGCGTGGGAGCCGGGCCGCCATGATCGATCTCGAACATCGTGATCGGTGTGCCTTCGAAGCTTTCTTCCTGCCGACTCAACTGAGGAATTTCGCTGAGGCCGTCGACCGCTTTGTCGAGGAGTTCCAGCAGTTCTGCTTCATGATCACCGAAATCCAGAAACAACACGGCACCCATTGTGTTGCCGCCACCTGCCGCGATTGCAAGTGAGACTTCACCCGTGGGAATACTGAGTACTTCTTCCAGAGTCAGTCCGACATTGTCCTGAAAGTTCAGCAGGTTCTCCTGCAGGTCTTCGTCGATTGCTGAGCGAACTTCTTCTTTGAAGTCGGCCAGTGATGGATCATTCCAAAGTTGGCCAAGTGACGAATCACCGATGAATGCCTTCATCGCTGACACATCAGGCAGCGAAATATACAGGTACGTATCTCGTGGCAGAATCTGATCACTAATGATCTTTTTTGCCGTGAGTGTTTGTGCCTGAACGGGCAGACAGGCGAACAGCATCGCAGATGCTGTAATGACGTGTGAAAATTGAGCTCGACTCATCGAACCTACCTTGCTTGTTGAGTGACGGTAACTTTCGGCCCACCAATGTTTTGATGAGCAGCCTGGCAGCGTATCTGAGA
>CALFOL010000125.1 GCA_937919915.1 uncultured Planctomycetaceae bacterium | reverse complement strand
AGAAATCCTACTCCCGCGAGCGAGTACCGTTCACGACAATAAGTAAACTGCTCTAGTGGAATCTGAAAGTAATGACGCGCAGTGCTCCGAGTGTAAACGAAGACGCAGTGAAGTAGAAATCGATGGATGGAATGGACGTTTCGAATTCCCGCGGCGGGCTCTTGTCACTGCCGTCACCGGACGGCAGATCTGCTGCGCCGTCCGCGTTCTGGCGAACACGGCTTCATATGGACGACCTCGCCACTTCGAAATGTGCTGAAGCCGCAACGTAATTCGGGATCTAGCCAGCCCGATTCTGCAGCAGACGGCCGATTTTATTCCGGAATCTCCACCGCACCGTTCCCGATGCGGCAAACTCTGCAATCCAATGCCAGCACCGGTTGAATTGCGTGAACCCGCCCCCCAAACTGCGGTCCTTGCCGTAGCACATTGGACAGGTTGCTCCCTGTGCTCCGTCGCCTCATCATTTTTTCCCAAACCGAACCCACAATGTCGCACCCCAAGCCGCTCCCGTTTGACGAAGCCACGATCCGTAAGATTGCTGAGACATTTCCGACACCGTTTTATCTGTATGACGAAGTGGGAATTCGTGAAACGTGCCGCAAACTGTATCAGGCCTTCGAATGGAGTCACAACTTCCAGAATTTCTTCGCCGTCAAAGCGACACCGAATCCGCACATCATGCTGATCGCCAAAGAAGAGGGACTCGGCGGTGATTGCTCAAGCAAAGCGGAACTGATGTTGTGTGATAAGGTTGGCATTCGGGGCGAGAATATCGTCTTTACTTCCAACAATACGCCTGCTGATGAATACCAGGCCGCCAAAGATATCGGTGCGATCCTGAATCTGGACGACATCACACACATTGACTACGTCGATCAAACTGTCGGCCTTCCGGAACTCGTTTCGTTCCGCTTCAACCCCGGACCAGCCAGAACCGGTAACGTAATTATCGGCAATCCGTCAGAAGCCAAATACGGCTTCACAGAAGCACAACTGTTCGAAGGTTACCGCGTTCTCAAAGAACGCGGCGTCAAACGCTTTGGACTGCACACCATGGTTGCCAGCAACGAGCTCGACGGCAGTTTCTTTGTCGAAACAGCCCGCATGCTGTTTGACCTGGCTGTTCGTTTGCAAAATGAAGTCGGTGTCCGCATCGAATTCGTCAACCTCGGTGGTGGTATCGGCATTCCGTATCGTCCGGAAGAGTCGCCCGTGGATTTGATGGCAGTCGGTGAACAGATTCACGCTTTGTACGACGAAATGATCGTACCGGCCAATCTTGATCCATTACGCGTCGTCCTGGAAAACGGACGCATGATCACCGGACCACACGGTTACCTGATCACAAAGTGTCTGCACCACAAGCAGATTTACCGCAACTATGTCGGCGTCGACGCGTCTATGGCCAACCTGATGCGCCCAGGAATGTACGGTGCCTATCATCACATCACAGTGCTCGGCAAAGAAAACGCACCGCACGACACGACTGTCGACGTGGTCGGGTCACTCTGCGAAAACAACGACAAGTTCGCGATCAATCGACAGTTGCCACAAGTCGACCGCGATGACTTGCTCGTGATCCACGATGCCGGAGCCCACGGCCACTCGATGGGCTTTCAGTACAACGGCAAACTACGCAGTGCCGAATTGCTGCTGCAGGCCAATGGCAACGTCACGCAAATTCGCCGCGCCGAAACGTACGACGATCTGTTTGCGACACTGGACTTCACTCCCTTCAAATAACCAAACGGCATCTCGTTGACCCACCATCCGTCCAACGAGGCGGCTCGACGCATTCCTCAACAGTCGGGGTGTCCCGGCCCGCCCAACGAGGCGGCCCGGCGCATTTATCGCACCACCTCAATCACGCATCCACGCCATCGCCCTGTCCGGGGCTCCCGGACAAGTGCTGGACCCACGCGGGGGGGATGTTGATGAGAATGTTGTCGCGAGCGACGCGGTGTTTGGCGCAGTGGGCGGCCATGATATCGTCGATGCGGGTGATGCGAGTGTTCTCATCACCGCGTGTGACGACTTTTCGGATTGGGCGCACGTACATGTATTCGAAATAGCTGAGCATCCCTGTGGGCTTCAGCACTTCGAAGTAGTGATTGGAGATCGCTTCGACGAGATCGGCCGGAAAGTTGTTTAGCGGCAATCCAGAGATCACGAAGTCGTATTTTTCATCAGATTGAAATTCCTGAACAGGCAGCTGGTGAACCTCGGTGAAGTCTCGGACGCTGCTCCAGTCGCCGTTCGCTTGAAAGCGTTCGTTCAGAATCTCCACGAAGGACTCGTTCAGTTCCACCAGATCGAAGCGATCTCCTGTTCTTAGCAGCGGTACAATCTTCTCAGTCACGGGCCCTGTTCCCGGACCAATTTCCAACACGCGAACAGGTCCGTCTCCTCGAGTCGCCAGGAAACGCGTCATTGCTTTGGCCAGAAACCGGCTACTGGGCGCGATAGCTCCGGTGGTCTCGAAGCGTTGCCGAAACTGGCGCAAGAAAGCAAAATTGTTCTTAAGAGTTCGCAGCATGTTTCGAGACTTGTGAGGAGAGGATGCCGCTCCAGCGTATCACGCTGACTTGTGGCCGCGGCGAACGTTTTCGACACCAAATCGCCTGCTCCTACAAGCCCGACGCATCCACATGTTTAGATTAACTGCTCTAGATGAAGAATGCTCGGTCTCCACAATGAGAGAACCGAGCATTGAAAGTCCGAGAGGGGGGACTTGAACCCCCACGCCCTTACGAGCACAAGATCCTAAATCCTGTGTCTCTCGTGCCGCAAGTATCGTTCCTGACGGGGTTTAGTGCAAGTCTACCAAACCCTGTTGCAACGCG
>CALFOL010000124.1 GCA_937919915.1 uncultured Planctomycetaceae bacterium | reverse complement strand
AAGGACTCCGAAATGAAGAAACGGAAAATGCTGCGACAAGACAAATTGTCCATCTGAAATCCTTCACAGCGTTGCCTGCCGAGGCGTCTCGGCCTATGCCAGGATTTCGTCGATGACTCGGCCGTGGACGTCTGTCAGGCGGAAGTCGCGTCCCTGAGAGCGGTAGGTTAGCTTTTCATGATCGAGTCCCAGCAAATGCAGAATTGTGGCCTGCAGATCGTGGACGTGAGTTTTGCCTTCTTCGACGCCGAAGCCCAGTTCGTCAGTCCGTCCCAGCGTGAATCCGCTCTTCACGCCGCCGCCGGCCAGCCACATGGTGAAAGCATCGATGTGGTGATCGCGACCGGTCGGCGTGCGATCTTCGCCCATCGGCGTTCGTCCGAATTCTCCGCCCCAGATCACCAGGGTGTCGTCCAGCATGCCCTGTTGCTTCAGGTCCAGGATCAGCGCGGCCGACGCCTGATCGACCTCCTTTGCGCGAGTCGGAAGTTCGCCGTCGAGCGATTCTGCTCCGCCGTGCTGATCCCAGTTGGTGTGATACAACTGCACGAATCGCACGCCGCGTTGCACCAGTCGTCGAGCCAGCAGCGCATTATTCGCAAACGATGCCTTACCTGCTTCGGCTCCGTACAGATCCAGAACATGTTTCGGTTCGCTGGTGATGTCCATCAATTCCGGAGCGCTCATCTGCATCCGGTACGCCATTTCGTAGGCGGCAATTCGTGTCTGTATTTCGGGATCGCCAACCGTATCGAAGCGAGACTGATTTAAAGCACGTACTGCATCTGTGAATTCCCGCTGCGCAGATTGGTCGAAGCCGGAAGGGCTTTGCAAATTCAGAATCGGATCACCTTTTCCTCGAAACGGCACCCCCTGCAGATTCGTAGGAAGAAACCCGCTGGACCACAGTGCCGACCCGCCGCGCGGACCACGCGGCCCGGACTGCAGCACCACGAAACCTGGCAGGTTCTGCGATTCGCTGCCGATTCCATATGTTACCCATGAACCCATCGACGGACGGCCTGGCTGAGGCGATCCGGTCTGCATGAAAATCTTGGCAGGGCCGTGATTGAAGACGTCTGTCTGCATGCCCTTCAGCCAGCAGACTTCGTCGGCAATCTTTTGATGATGCGGCAGCAGGTCGCTGAGAGTTGTTTGTGTTTCTCCGTACTTCGCAAATTTGCGGCGTGAACCAAGTAGCTTTTCCGTGCCCTTCAGAAATGCAAAACGCCGATCCTTCATAAAACTTTCCGGCGGTATCTGACCGTTCAGTTCGGTCAGCTTCGGCTTGTCTTCGAACAGCTCAAGCTGACTCGGCCCGCCCGCCATGAAGAGATAAATGACGGCCTTGGCCTTTGGAGTAGCATGCGGCTGCAGTTCCGGACCGGCAGCGCGCGTCTGCTCCTGCGCCAGCAACGAAGCCAACCCCGCCGCTCCAATACTGAGCCCAGCGGTCCCAAAGAATTCACGGCGATTGTTTGTGATGTGTGTCATAAGATACGGTCAGTTTCCCCATCACTTCGCGTGATGAGCTGGTTGTCATTCCCGAGTAATAAACTCATCCAGATTCATCAGTAGTCGCGCCACGGCGGTCCACGCCTTTTGTTCGTCATTGAACCGTTTCCGTGATTGTTCCAGGTACGTCTTCAGCACCGACGCCTCATGATCCGTCGGTGGACGAGCGAAACAGTTGCGGAACGCGAAATCAACACGAGCCGGGTCATCAGCAGCGTGCGATGCGATCCGTGCCCCCAAAGCTGTAGCCAACTCAAACATGGCTTCCGAATTCGCAATGGTCAGTGACTGTAACGGTGTATTCGATCGGTCCCGTTTGGTACACGTTGCGTTAAACGTAGGGACATCGAACGTTTCCAGCATTGGATACGGAGCACTGCGATAGAAGTAGGTGTACATTCCACGCCGATAACGATCGTCGCCGCTGCTGGTCTTCCAGTTCTTCGCTCGTTGTGTAAACGCATAGATTCCGGCTTCCTGGGGAGGATAAACTCCCGGACCACCGATCGTCGGAGCCAGCTGACCGCTGATACTCAGTGCCAGGTCGCGAACAATTTCTGCTTCAACGCGAATGCGATTTTGTCGAGCCAGCAGCAGGTTGCCCGAATCCACAACAGCCAACTCCGGCCGCGCAGCGGAACTCTGACGATACGTCGCAGACGACATGATCAGCTTGAGCAGTTTTTTGGTCGACCAACCCTCGTCGCGAAATTCAGCCGCCAGCCAGTCCAGCAATTCCGGATGGCTTGGCAGGGTCCCCTGGGTGCCGAAATCGTTTTCTGTTTGGACGAGGCCTCGCCCAAACAACCGCATCCAAATCCGATTGACGCGCACACGAGCTGTCAGCGGGTGATCGGCACTCACCAGCCACTTTGCGAAGTCGAGTCGTGAGGCCTGATTCGTCGAACGGTGCAGGGCAGGCAGCACAGCGGGGACTTCGGGATCAAGCTCGTCAGACGTGCGCAGAAACTCACCGCGAACCTGCAAATAAGTCTGCCGCGGCTTTTCTAATTCCTGCAGCACCATCGTCGTTGGAATCGAACGTTTAACCGCCGCCAGATCCTTCGCCGCTTTTTCCAGTGATGTATTCAAGGGGCCCAGAATCGGATCCTGTTTCAGGAAAGCCAACTCAAGCTTCTGCGCTTGTTCTTTGCTGCGGTCACTGGCTGCGATCACCACCAGCGGTGCAAGTTCTACCGCTCCCGGGTTGTCGATCCATTCTTTATCCGACACGCTGATCCTGAATCGACCGATACCATAACCCTTCTGATGAAACTGCAACTTGAAAGTCAGCGAATCGTCGCCGACTTCCAGGGCCTTTGGCAGCACAAACCAAGCCGTGCGATTTCGATTCATGCTGCCTTCCGGCGCACCGTTGATCGCCCAGCCGGTGTCGTCCTTACCGTCAATGGCATTCGCGACAGGGTAGTCAGGTTGAGAATGCTCGGCACCGGCAGTACCAAATCGCAGCTCGCGGCCATCGCCCGTGCGGAACCAGAATTCGGACAACACAAAGTTGCCATTACCAGCGCGGCCCGGGCCTTTCTTCGGCAGACTGTCGTGAGTCAGCACTTCCAGTCGCACCGACCGTACGTTTTCGAACTTATCGAAGGTCACGCAGTGGTACTCGTCCGGGTTATCGCCGTTGCCTTTGACGACCAGCACCGATTTGTCCTCCAGCAGCTCAAGTTCTGAACCCTGTTGCGACTTCGCAGACAGCTCCAGAATCTGCCAGCCGTACGGATCAGCGGTTCCGCCTTCGTCCAGTTTTGCATCCGCCAGAACCTGTTGTTCCCACGCTGTCTGCCTGGTGGCACGATCAGAGTCTTCGGCGATTTGTTTTTTCAGATCGGCCTGCAGCGCGGTTAACTGCTCAATGCGTTCTGTTTGTTCCGGCGACGGGACGTCCAGTTTCGGCGTCTCGGAATTTGCGTCGGTTGTTGAGTTAAAGAAGGCGTACAGCTGGTAGTACTCGTGCTGAGTGATCGGATCGAACTTGTGCGTGTGGCATTTCGCACAGCCAACGGTCAGTCCCATCCAGACCAGGCCGGTGGTGTCGATACGATCTTTGACCTGTTCATCACGAAACTGGTCGGCCTTGGTGCCGCCTTCGGAATTGATGAGCGTGTTGCGATGAAAGCCCGTCGCAACTCGCTGCGATAACGTTGGTTCGTCCAGCAGATCACCGGCGAGTTGTTCAATCGTAAACTGATCAAACGGAAGGTCGCGGTTGAATGCATTGATCACCCAGTCGCGATACGGCCACATCGACCGTTCGTTGTCGTTTGTGTAGCCATGTGAATCCGCATACCGCGCCTGATCCAGCCAGTGACGCCCCCAGCGTTCCCCGAAATGAGGACTCTCAAGAACCTGGTCAAGCAGCTTCTCGAATGCATCGTCGCGGGCGTCGGCCATGAAACGATCAACATCCTCAATCGACGGCGGGAGTCCCAGCAAGTCCAGATAGACGCGGCGGATTAAAGTATGGCGATCGGCTTCGGGCGAAGGAGAAATCTGACGGCGCCCCAACTCATCAACGACAAAATGGTCAATCGGGTTTCTCAGAACGCTGCTGACTTTGATCGCAGGAAGTTTCGGACGCTGAATCGGTTCAAACGACCAGTGCTTAGCGAAATTTGCGCCGCCGTCGATCCATTTCTT
>CALFOL010000123.1 GCA_937919915.1 uncultured Planctomycetaceae bacterium | reverse complement strand
TTCCCTTGTACTGTGGGGTCTAGAGGTAAGCAGAGCTTTGTTGGAGCCGGGGACAACGTCCGTCGGCCATTTCAACATCGCCCCATTGCCTTCGATGCCGGCCACCATGAGATTTCCACCGTCGGTGGACCCGGAATCTCGCCACTACTTCACCTGGGACGTGCGGTACACTTTGCCCGCCTCGAATTCAACGATTCCGTTGATTTCCTGGGCGTCATCGATTGCCGCGTCGATGTCCTCCACCTGATCAGGGTCGGAGGGGTCGTGCACAACCAGAAACCTTGGTGTCTGGGCGGTCGCCGTACATACGGCAGCCAAAAACACGGACTAAATGGCAACCAGGCGGATTGATGCACCATGGTTACCTCCAAAGAGTCAGGATGGGACAGAGCCTAAATAAACCCTATACCGCCAACGGAATGTCGTCCAGCATTTTTTCTTGTGGACCTTCGGCCAGGCTTGGGAAAGGTGACCTTCCCCCACCTGTAGAGACGTATCGGCTGCGGGTTTCCAACATCTGCCTCGCCGCAGGGTTCGGCGAAATTTGCCGCCTACGCTTTCGAAGTCGTTGATGAACGTGTGGATACCCGGTCCGACGATGCTGATCGCCGCGGCTCCACGATTCAGTTAGGGCGTCGTGGCTCTCCCGATTTCATTCATCGCCGCTTCCAACTCAAGGTCATCGATGACTCGCAACCTTTCGGTGGCGTTAGCGGCGGCGAAAGTGTTGTCTGCTGCTTCATGATTCATCATCCCAGCGACGGTGACACGATGCGGCGCGCACAGGCTCAGCAGACCGTCGACGTCCAGGTACTTAACCGAACCGGAAACGAACATCGGGTCGACGTGCTTTGAAATATTCTCGAATCGAAATCCGTTGAGATCGACGATGGTTTCTGAAACCGCGTCGCCTGCCTGACTTCGGGCCGCCAGAATAATCGGACCGGCCGTTCCATCCAATCCGATTAGGTGCACGGAATTTGAATCGCCTGCCAGCTTCTTTGCGTACTTGATCAGCGACAGAACATCGTGTGTGCGTTTTACGAACAACGAATGGTTGTAACCATACGTGTAGCCGGAAAATCGTTCCCACGCGTTCTGTGCATTTCGTTGGTACCACATTCGCTGTTCCACCAGGAGTTCGTCATCTGTCAGAAACTCGCCCTGCCCTGACAAGTCTGCTGTCAGCACCATGAAGCCTTTGTCGAGCATCTCGCCAACCGGGGCGATGATCTCGCCGTCCTCAAACAGGCCGGCTTTGCCGTCTGCTGTCACCCAAACAACTACAGCCGCTTGAGCGACCTTACCTTTCACCAATGTCATCGCGGGAAACTGTTCAGTCGCCTCGCCGTGATCAAGCCGGCCAAGCGAAACCTGAACTTCGCCGGACATCGACTGCGATGTTTCGGTGAACTTCACGTCACCCACCTGATCGAGCCGCCGACCGAGGATCGTCTCCCACGCTTTGCCAACAGTGTCCTGATAATCAGAGAGTGCTTCCGGTTGGTTCGGAACCAGCGCTGCGACTTTCTCATCCGAGTCTTCCGTCGCCAGCTGCAGAATCGACATTTCATGCGGGTCGCCGATGCTGGTGCCTGTCGGTGCCGGATGCTCTTCGTTCCAAACCGTGATTTGTTCTTTCGACAGGACCTCGAAGTCACGTTCCAGCACGGGTGCTTCCAAACCGAGTCTGAAGTGCTTGTTGTAGAATTCGTACATCATCGTGCGATTCACGTGATTGTAGTTGTGCGGGAAGTGCGTGTTGAAAACAGCGGTCAGACGATCCGAGTGCCCCAGCATCTTGTACAGATTCTGCAGATCCGGGTAGCCTTTTGTTTCCAGCTCTTTCGTCCAGTCATCTGCTGCAGTCAGTCCCAGTGGGCGCGGAGCAATCGCTGCCGCGATATCGATGTTGCCCTGATCGATTCGCATCAGTGGAGCGTTCTCACACGTGCATCCGCCCTGCATCGAGGTGGATACCATCACACACGGCATGGCGGCGGTGATGCGATCGTCTACTGCTGCGAGGATCATCGATTGAGTCCCACCGCCACTGGCGCCTGTGACGCCCAGACGCGAAGGATCAACGTCCGGTAGATCCAACAGGAAATCGACTGACCGGATCGAGTTCCATGTTTGCAGGCCCATCATGTTTTGCAGACGGAGTTCCGCCTGCACGCTGAAGAAACCCCAATTCTCTGGTGTGTCCAGGTGGTCTGATTTGTCGGGGCGGTGTCCGATCTGAATCGAATCGCTGTTTCCGGTGGTGTCGTAGAAGAATGCGATGCATCCCATGCGTGCCAGCTGTACACAGCGAGCCTGAATGTGATTGCGAGCGGCACTCATGAATCGTTCGCCACCCGTTGCGATCAACTTCTTAGCAGCCAGCTCACCGGCATCGTAGAATCTTGCGTCGGCCCAATGCCCGTGCGGACACAGCACGGCGGGAAACGGACCCGTCTGACCCGTCTTGCCTTTCGGTCGATACAGACTTCCGGTGACAAAGTGACCCGGCATTGACTGAAAGTAGACTTTTTCAATCGTGTAGTCGTCAAACTCCATCCGGCCATGCACGACGGCCTGCAGCTTTGTCTTGGTGGGTTCCGGCCACAGGCCCTGGGAAATCAGGATGCGGCGTTTGATTTCCTGCTGCCGAATTTCCCACTGCTGTTTGTCTTCCACCGGCTTGAACGGGAAGTAACTGTTCAGCGTTCTGAGTTCCCCCAGCCGCGAATCCTGGGGTACTTCTCCGGCTGGAAACACGCGAGGATTCTCCGCCGCCAGCGGACTCAAGCCGGCAAACAACAACAGAATCTGTGCATTCAATCGCATCGACAAGCTCCTGAACGGGGAGACGCTGGGTAAAGCCAAAGTGACATCATAAACGCTGACTGGTCTTTATTCCTAGCGTCGAAGAGTGCGGCCTGTTGATTCGGAATAGGGGCCGGTAATTGCTTAACTTCCCTCCTGTTCGATGACAACGTTGTGTTTTGCCGTATTGCCGTATGAACGTGGCTCGATTTCTACAAATAAATCTCCACGTTGGCTGCCAGAGACCGCTTGCTCTGATGACTCTTTGTCGAAAGAATGCCGCGACGAACAATTCTGACGGAAAGTCTCCATGAACGCACGTACCGATGCCTTCAACCCTCTGCAAAACATCGACGACTGGGACGATGACGTACGGCGGCGCTACCCGGAAGACGGCAGCGATGGTTTTCGCGATTACAGCGAAGACACTCGCAATGGGGTGAAGGAATTCTATCGCCAAAATCACATTCTGCAGACGGTCGAGTTCAACCGAGGCGTTCGTGAGAAATATCTGCCGCCGAAGACTCGGCAAATGGGCATCTGGCTGGCGATGGACTTTCTGAATCAACTGATCGACGACAGCGACCCGGATATCGAATTGCCGCAGATCGCTCACGCCATGCAAACGGCGGAAGCCATTCGAGCAGACGGGCATCCGGACTGGTTTATTCTGACCGGCTTGATTCACGACATGGGAAAGGTGTTGTGCCTGTTCGAGGAACCTCAGTGGGCGGTAACCGGCGATACGTTTCCGGTAGGCTGCAAGTGGTCTGACAAAATCGTGTACCCGGAATTCTTCGCGTCAAATCCTGACGCGGCGGTGCCTGAGTACCAAACACCGAACGGCATTTACGAACCCGGTTGTGGGCTGGACAACGTGATGCTGTCATGGGGCCATGACGAGTATCTGTATCACGTTGTGAAACCGTTTGTGCCGGAAGAGGCTCAGTACATGATTCGGTTTCATTCGTTCTATGCGGCTCACCGCGAAGGCGCATACGACTGGCTGATGAACAATCACGACCGTGAGATGTTCCGCTGGGTGCGGGAGTTCAACCGCTACGATCTGTACACCAAATCAGACGTGCCGCCGGACGTTGCAGGACTGACGCCGTTTTACCAGCAGCTGGTAGCAAAGTTCTTCCCGGCTTCGATCTGGTGGTAACGCTGAAGATTGCGAACCTTCTCATCGAGAACGCCGGGCGGGGGCTGTTACGTTGCTTCTGTCGCCCGATGGACAACCCCGTGATGGATTTCAGATCGTAAATACGCTGTTCGAAAGTTGAGGCGAATCGGGCCCGATGGGTCTACTTATCCCTTGCCGGGGCCTATCTGCGCTTGTCAGCCCCGGCTGAGGATGTACC
>CALFOL010000122.1 GCA_937919915.1 uncultured Planctomycetaceae bacterium | reverse complement strand
CCGATCCGTCCACAAAACGCCGTGAAATACGGCTATGCGCAAAATGGACTGCTACATCTGGATCGTTAGCAGCAGTTTACGTAAACATGTGGATGCGTTGGGCTCGTGGGGGCAGGCGATTTGCTGCCGAAAACCGTTCGCCGCGGCCACAAGTCAGCGTAATACGCTGTAGCAGCACGGATGAAGCAGATGGAATCGCACATGTGCTGGGTGGACTGCCACGGAAGCTCACCACGGCGGAGCACAAGCGATTCGCTTGTGCTTTCCGATACTCTTCATGGCGAATCAAGCAACCGCGTCGACTGTCTATGCGACGTTTCCCGGTTGCAGCAGTAATCGCGACACCGATTCTATGCGAGCATCCACCAAACGACCATCGGTCTACGCCACAATGCCAGAGCGCTAGTCGTCGCGGGTGGCTTCCAGCACAGACAAAAAGGCCTTCTGCGGAATCTCAACAGCGCCAAACTGCTTCATCCGCTTCTTACCTTCCTTCTGCTTTTCCAGCAGCTTTCGCTTACGGGAAATATCCCCACCATAACACTTGGCTGTCACGTTCTTGCGGAATGCGGAGATCGTTTCGCGAGCAATCACCTTCGCACCGATCGCTGCCTGGATCGCAATTTCGAACTGGTGCTTGCTGATCTCTTTCTTCAGGCGTTTCACCAGCATGCGTCCCCGATGATCGGCCGTCGAACGGTGAACAATCGATGACAGCGCGTCAACGCGTTCTGCTTTGACAAGAATGTCCATCTTCACCAGATCCGCGGCTTCGTACCTGACGATTTCGTAATCCATGGTCCCGTAACCGCGTGTCACGCTCTTCAGTTTGTCGTACATGTCATATACGACTTCACTCAGCGGCAAGTCGTAAATGACCTGGGCTCGCTTAGGTCCAAGGTATTCGGTGTTCTTGTAAGTCCCACGACGATCCTGACACAACTGCATAATCGTGCCAACGTTTTCTGACGGCACAATAAACGTTACTTTGGCGATCGGCTCGCGGAATTCTTCGATCACACTCGGGTCCGGAACATTCTGAGGGTTGTCGATGATAATGACCTCCCCCTTCTTGTCCAGAATTTCATAAGTAACGTTCGGGGCCGTCTGGATCAGGTCCATGTCCTGTTCGATTTCCAGACGCTGCTGCACGATCTCCATGTGCAGCATGCCCAGAAAACCACAGCGGAAACCGAATCCCAGAGCGTCCGATGTTTCCGGGAAGAACGAAAAGCTGGAATCGTTCAGACTCAGCTTCAGCAACGCGTCACGCAGTGCTTCGAAGCCTGTAGCATCCAGCGGAAACATACCGCAGAACACCATTTGCTTGGGCTTGGCATAACCAGGCAGCGGTGCCGCAGCCCGATTTTGCGCCATGGTCACTGTGTCACCCACCGTAATGCGGTTCAGCTCTTTGACGCCAGTCAGAATGTAGCCAACCTGCCCTGGGCCAAGCTCGGTGCAGGGAACAAGACCAGGCCGGAACTGTCCGATCTCAATCACTTCACTGTTCACGCCTTCTCGCATAAAGCGAATGTTGTCGCCCTTGCGAACAACGCCATCCACCATGCGCACGTAAGTCACAACGCCGCGGTATTTGTCGTATTTCGAATCGAACACCAGTGCCCTCATCGGAACCGTCGGTGATCCGGTTGGGGCAGGCATCTTTTCGATAATGGCCTTGAAGACCGTGTCGACATTCAGTCCGGTTTTGGCACTGACTCGCAACGCTTCGGTGCCATCCAGTCCCAGAATGGTCTCCACTTCCTCCAGCACTTCATCCACGCGGATAACAGCCAGGTCGATCTTGTTAACGCAGATCACAATCTCCAGATTCGCCTCCATGGCCGCATACGCATTGGCCACCGTTTGAGCCTGAACGCCCTGAAAGGCATCAACCAGCAGCAAGGCTCCTTCACAGGCCGCCAGACTGCGACTGACTTCGTAATGGAAGTCCACATGGCCGGGCGTATCGATCAGGTTCAGTTCGTAGGTGTTGCCCTCATATTTATAGTTGATCGTGACCGACCGCGCTTTAATTGTGATGCCACGGTCGCGTTCAATTGCCAGATCGTCCAGGATCTGAGACCGAAATTCGCGTTCGGTGATCGTTCCGCTTTGCAGCAGCAATTGGTCGGCCAACGTGCTTTTGCCGTGGTCGATGTGAGCAATAATACTGAAGTTACGAATGAACCTGGGATCCATGGTGTTCTCAAACAGTTCGGTGTGGCAGCTCTGGCCGCATGGCCAGGCGAGGCATGGTACTCGCTGCCCCCGTTTCTGGTCGAGTCTTCCTGTCTACAAATTGAAGTTGGCTGTTTCTACTGTCAAAAATGAGCTTCCACCGTCGCGAAACCAGGATTCCACTCGGCTGACAGCAATTTTTCCCCACAACGAGACCGCCGTGGCTGCCGTGGTGTCTTGCTGGTCCGTTCGTTTAACCCGACGCCAACGGCGAGGAGATTCCAGGCCCACCTCCCCGACGCCGCTAACCGGTACACGGAATTCCAAAGCAGAAATCCATCATCAACCGCCTGAAAAACACCCCTCAGGCTGATGCCGAAAACGTCCAGCAATCGCGGGGACAGTTTCCTCGCTGCGCGTCATCCGTGGTTAGAGATCCATCGACCACGAATTTCACCGATCGCATGGATAGCAAAATCCCGGAATGATCATCGCATCGACGCAAGTACGGTCAAGGTAACAGCCAGTGCGCTGCCAGCACGATCTCGCCCGACCAGCACGAAGCGCCAGCGAGTGAATCCGCGACCCTCAGCTAACGGTCGAAAACCCGTCCACATCAGGACCGGTTGCTTAACAGCAGCGTTCCATAAACTTCTGCCCCAATACACGTCGCAGCATCTCATAAAAATCCGGCGACGTCACCCGCTCGCGCTGCGGAGCGGAAAGCCAGGCCAGCGATTCCGACCACGCATCCTCCGTCGGCAACTCCATCGCCACCCAACCGGGTCGGGCTTCTCGAACAATGATGCCCGCCAGCCGGACAGCAGGCTCGTTCAGAATCGTAATCGATGCCTCAGCAACACGCTGCTCACCGTCCGACTCAATGGGCTGCATTTCAACCCGCAGTCGCCCAACCGGATTCGCCACCGTCGGCTGCGATGCAGATGAAGATGCAGATGAGGATGGAGATGCAGATGGAGATGCTGTCGTCCCCTGCAACTGATCCAGAGGACTGGCAATCGATGTTTGTTTCAACACCGACACCTTTGTATAGATCGTCGTCGTCTCCAGATTGGCATGCCCCAGCAGAGCCTGGATGAAACGAATATCCGTCCCGCTTTCCAGCAGGTGTGTCGCAAAACTATGCCGCAAAGAATGAGGCGGCGCACGCTTGCTAAGACCAGCCAGGTCAACTGCACGACTCACCACGCGTTCAATTGTGCGACTCGACAGGTGTCTGCCGTCCTTCCGCTGCCCCTCTGCCACAAACACGAAATCATCCGCTGCGACTGAAGAACTGCCAGCAGAACCAAACACCGCGGCAGCACTCCGCAACAACGGCACCAGGCAATCGGGAAGCAGAACATCACGATCCTTACGGCCTTTTCCCAGAGTCACACGGATGACTCGACGCTCGAAATCAATATCCGCCCATCGCAT
>CALFOL010000121.1 GCA_937919915.1 uncultured Planctomycetaceae bacterium | reverse complement strand
AAACCAATCGTATACTATCCGCCACAATTCACGATACTGATTCTCGACAGGTACTTAGTCGAATTAGTCGAAGAATAGTGCCGCACCGAACGCAGCGACGGTACTCTGGTTTTAGACAAAGACGAACAAGGCGAGTGGTATGCAGACGGTTCAGTGCACAGGTTGGTGGGAACAGGATGGACTGGGGCGACAGCCGATGGAAACTCTGCGACTGCGTTTCGAAGAACATCAAATCGTGGGTGCCGGTACGGATGTTGTTGGTGAGTTCACTCTGCACGGACTGGTTAAGGAATCTGACGTCACGATTCAGAAGCAGTACATCGACGCACACACAGTGGACTATCACGGCACGTTTGACGGCGAAGGAACCTTGCAGGGCGTGTGGAGCATTTTGGGAGTCGGCGGGCGCTGGCTGATCAAAGTGGTTGGCCTGGAACACGGCTCCGCGGAGATTCAGGATCTGTGACCGTCCGTAGCTGTTGCATGAGCGATTTTCTTCCACCAGAAAATATTCCCGGGAATTCGGTGCAGAGTGGCAAAAAATACGGCTCAGCCCCGGATTCCTGATTCACCATCCATAAAACTCTGCAGTCGGAACAAAGGTCTGCCGATCTTCCTACCTGGGAACGGTTCGCTGTTCCGCAGAGATATCTCAGACACTTCAGATTTACCCCGACGGAGGTTCCAAATAATTTGCGTAGGCCCGGACCACTTAAGAGTGCACGCAAGACGTGACTCGGTTCTCGCCTGGCTCGCTGCGTCTCGTCCGTCGCAGTATCCGAAGTGTCTGAATATTAAAGGCCGTCAGAGAATAACATTCTCTGGCGGCCTTTTTTGATGCGCATGAATTCGAATAAGGATGCGATTCAGCCACCAGGTGGCGACAACCTGTTGGCTCGTTGAGACTGGTCCTCATCAACGATGAATGCTGCATCATACACGATCTGTTTTGCTCGAACGTTCACGTGCCAACGGCAACAGAAATTGAGCGAACAGAAACAGCACCAACGGGGAAATCCAAAGGATGCGCCCCAACTGCAGGGCCCACGGCGGCAGCGTGGCCACTTTGGCAATTACCAAAAACGCCACCAGGCCGAACAGCAGATAAGTCAGGACGCCGCAGCCGATTGCTGTCATCTGAGTCTTAAACGCGCTGCGTTCTGAGACGCCGTCGAAATGGACGTCGATGGTTCGCCGTCGTCGCAATGATTTTGCCAGTCCCTCCATGAGCTCCAGGGTGTTCGAAAATTCTTCCATCCCCTGCTGGCAGGCAATCGGATCGACAAGTCGCGCCGCCACGCTGTCAAGCACCTGCTTCTGAAATGCAATGTTGTGACAGGCAACCGGATTCGGCAGGGCCGTCGTCAATGTCAGCGTCTCGCCATTCTGCTGCTTCACAAGAATGAATGCCATCTCGTCCGCCGCGTCATTGTCGAACGACAACGTTGCCGGCGGTGCGTGCTGCTGCGACGTGCCGGATGAAGCCAGAGTAATACTCCGTGAAAACATCTGTCCGTCGGCTCCGGGCACATCCAATGCCGTCACCTGAGTAAACTCATGACCACAGCCGCACAATGCGTCGATACCGCGCAATTGAGACTCCGCCAGCGCGTCGGCGATCAGTGGAAAGGAAAGCTTGATTTGTTGTATGTTGGTTTCTGATGCGGAGATTTGGGAAGCATCTGCCACATACCATCGACCCGCTAATGGCACGATGCCCTTTTGGCTTTCGTCCAGCAGCAGGTGGAGTTCAAAAGAATAAGCTGTGGAAACGTCCTGCGGTGGCACGACGACCACATGACAGCCCGCCTGAGATGCCTGACGGGCCATTGCCATCGACTGATCTACGTCTGTAACAGCGATGAGGACGGCGTCGCAAGTTGGATCCGAAATTGCTTCTTCGGGAGAACTCACCAGTGAGAAGGAAATCCCGCGTGCGGACATCGTGGCCGCAAGGTTCCCGCTGACACAGGCGGTGCCGATCTGATGCTGCTCAGACGCGTGAATCGCTTCTACGGTAAATACGGCTTCAGGACATTCTCCAACGATCGCAAAACGCATGGCGACTACCTGCCTGTAAGTGGATTTGCCTGAAGAGGTTTTTGTATCAGGCTGTCGGTTGACGATTACTGTCACGCCTGGCAAAGTGACAGTATTCAATCAGACGCGACGTTCCATCTAAAGCTTCTCAGCCGGTGACGGGCAGGTTTCCCGGCCTTGGCAACGTCAAATCCACCATCAGTTTGCTGGAATCTATTGACATGACGGCCGCACACGTCCACGAACTCAATCACTCTCTGGTTAATCATCATCTGAGTCGGCTGCGATCAGTCGACACACCCAATGCGGCTTTCCGCCATCACATTCGCGTGCTCTCAAGCCTGCTGGCAGCAGAAGCAACCCGTGAGCTCGCCACCGAAACCTGTTCCGTTACGACTCCGCTGGCGACCATTGAAGGTCAACAGTTGCACGGTCGTATTGCCGCTGTGCCGATCCTGCGTGCTGGCCTGGGAATGGTGGAACCCATGACCGATCTGATTCCGGAAATCGAAGTCTGGCACCTGGGGCTATACCGAGACGAAGCGACGGCGGAACCGGTGCATTATTATGACAAGTTGCCTCAGGATAATCCCGCCAGTGTCGCTATGGTGCTTGATCCCATGCTGGCCACGGGAGGCTCTGCGTCTGTCGCAATCCAGACACTCAAGGATTGGGGCGTACCGAAGATCTATATGCTGTCCATCATCGCGTCCCCGGAAGGGATCCTGCGTCTGACAACAGAATTCCCCGATGTCCCGATCTTCACGTGCGTCATTGACGAAAAACTTAACGCCCAAAAATACATCGTTCCGGGTCTCGGCGACGCCGGTGATCGTATTTTCAACACCTAACCGAAACTCCTCATTGCTGCAACTCAGGCCATGAACTGTCGTTGGAGGCCCACCGAGTTACTCGGCAGTGGGAGCATCACCTGATGCCATTCCAATCTTCCAGTGCTCATTGTCCTCAAACACCACACCACGGTGAGACACCAGTCGACAGGTTTCGCAGCGAAAGTGAAACAGCTGAAACGGCTCTTTCGACGGCATCGGGCTCTTTTTTTCTCGCCAGGGTCTACCACAGGAAGGGCATGGGCGATTGTCTTCGTCAGCCGGATGAGCCCAGTGACGCAGCAGATATAAGTAGGTCGGAATTCCGGTAGCGGTTTCCACATCAGTTGCCAGGACACGCCCGTGCTTTGCCAACTCGCCGTGAGGACTTGCGAGTTGTTCATACGCGGGCAATTCCAATGCACCACTTTCCAGAAAGACGCGGTCGTGACATCGACTCGATTCGCCCCAGTCGTAGAGTTCCTCGCGCAATCGTTCTGAAACCGGCAGCAAATGCAACGGTAGCGGGGTTGCCCGACCACCGTGAAAGACCGGACTGGCCACGTTCATGAAGTGGGCGAACAGGTAGAATGACTTCGCCGACTTCCAGGTCGCCGTTCTCTGTGATACTTCGTCGTCGAGTATTTCCCAGAACGGTTCCGCTCCAAAGTGTCGGACTATGGAAGCCAAAGTCTGCTGCCCCCACTGTGACAGATAGCGATTGTCAGAAGCGTTGCGGTGAGACAGGTACA
>CALFOL010000120.1 GCA_937919915.1 uncultured Planctomycetaceae bacterium | reverse complement strand
CTGACGTGCAGTTTACCCGCGGTTGCCGGGCTGCATACATTCGTTCGTCCAGAAACAGCCGCCTTCATGACATCGCCGGTCAGGCTTCATTGCAACGGTTGGCACTGCTTTGCAGTCACTGTCAACAGTGGGAAGCATGGGAACTTGCCCTGGGTGGCATGCTTAACAGGTTGTGCGCCCGACTGTGGCCCCAGTCGTGTCAGGAATTACGGTAACGAATACGGAGTTCGGTGCGTGATCACAGGTGAAATCAAGAGTCAGGTGGATGCCCTTTGGAATGCCTTCTGGACGACGCCAATCGCTACAAAACGTGGACAGCGGCCCGTGTCGAAAAGATGCTTGCGGAACTCGACGTTCAGATCACGAAGGCCATGAGCGAATTGGAACTCAGCGACAGCACAGACGAGCTGTTCGATGACGGACAGTCGGCCGACAGGCTTCCTCCAGAACTGGCCGAACTGAAAGATCGCCAGGAGAAGATGAACTTCGTGCTGGACGAACTTCGTGAAGCGGACGCCCGTCGCAAAAAAAACGGCATAGATCCTCAGAAGAATCCCGCTCAACGTCCGAAAACGGATCTTGATTCCCGCGTGCTTCTGAACAAGGAAGGTGGCTATGCTCCGAACTATACGCCGATGTGTGTGAACGAAATGGTCAACGGCTTCATTATCGATGGCGACGTTCTGGTGGGTAAAGTGGAACACCCGAGCCTGATCACATCGGTCGATACGATCAACAGCCAATACGATGCTGACATCGCTGCGATGTTCGGGGATACAACCTATTCGGCGGGGGAAAACCTGACCGCGATGGAAGCCCGCAACGTTGAACTGCTGTCGCCTCTGGCGGGAGTGACGTGCGAAAACAACCCGGCGATTCGCGACGATCCGACTCAGCCTGTCGCGGATGAAGATATTGCGAAACTGCCGAAGAACGCCTCGTCAAAAGTGTTCGACCGACAGGCGTTTGTGTACGACGAGGAACAGGATTGCTATCACTGTCCGGAAGGTCGCACGCTGAATCGTCGTGGCACGGAAACCCAGCAACGCGCCGGCGGTCCAGTGCTGTCGATCCTCTATGAGTGCGAGGACTGCAGCCATTGCTCGATGGCGTCCGAGTGCCGCCAGAAAGTGGATTCACTGAGGCCTCGGCGAGTGATACGTGACGTTCACGAATCGGCTCGCGAGCGTCATCGTGAACGCATGCAGGACGCCACAGTGAAGGAACGCTACAAGCAGCGACAGCATTTCGGCGAGACACCGTTTGCGGCGCTGAAGACGTGCTTCGACCTGCGAAGATTTTCGTTGCGAGGTCTGAAGGGAGTGCAAACCGAATTTCAATGGGCCTGTTCCGCGTTCAACACAAAGAAATTAATGACTCTGCTGGCCGCGTTGCGCGCGGGTGGTCGGAGTCTGGACGAAAGGTTCGAATCCTGCGGAACATAGGAGTTCTGCGCGCCTTTGAATTTGGTCAGTGTGCTGCCGCACCTGTTTCTAATCCAACCAAACTCACCATTAGCGTTCCTCACTGTCAAACCGACCAGCCGAGGGGCTTCGGCGCGTTGGCTTACCTCAACAGACCGCTAGCCCGCAGCGGCCACTGATAATTGAGCGTGCAATTCACTAAGTGCGGCAGTCGCTTCTTTTTGACGTATCTCCACAGCAGCCAAAATCGTTGCTGCCGCGTCATCGTCGCCAGAAGCCTTAACAATTGCCAAACCCTGAGCAACGCTGTTACACACGCTGGATTGACTCTGGTGAACGTACTGAAGAATCTTGTCCAGCGACAGGAACTGCAGGTCCGTGTATTCTGTCGGGAACGTACCGAAATCGATAAAGTGCTCGCGTTGAGTCAACAGGTCAGCGATGTCGCCGACGTCCTGACGCTGGCGAGTTGCGATAACCATGACCTGGTCCTGGATGCTCTGAGCCAACGGATCGACCCACGGCCAGGCATCTGAAATGTACTGCAGAAAACTACGGCCCATGTCAATCAGGACGCGGTTCAGCACTGATTCCGTTTGCTGGCTCATGAAACACTACCGAAGAAGAACACGAAGAATTCGAGAAACGACAGACCGCACAACACACCATGCCTAGCGACCAATAACAGCCATCACGGAATCGCCTGCCTTGCTGGCAATTGCCGTCAGACCATTCACCAGACCGGGGGCCAGGCCCAGCAGCAGAACCATGCCGGCCAGTACACAAACGTAGTAGCCTTCCATGCTGGGCAACTTGACACTCGGAGCGTCCGCAGGCCGCTCTTCCAGCACCATGGCTCTGATGATTCGCAGGTAATAGAAAACACTGAACACAGTGTTCAGACCACCAACTGCGAGCACAACATACATGGCCCAGTGCAGCTGAGCCGCTTTGTAAACCGAGGCAAAGATCATGAACTTGCCGACCCAGCCACCAAACGGAGGCACACCAATCAGACTGAACAGGCAAACCAGCATGGTGATACACAGCGCTGGACTTTGTCCAATCAAGCCTTTGAAGCTGTCGACATCCTCATTGAATGTGTAGTTTCGCACCAGCGCAACAACAGCAAATGCTCCGAGGTTCATAAACAGATAAACGGCAAGGTAGTACAGCAATCCACCGATGCAGGCGTTGATATCGTGGGTTAGGGCCTTCGCACTACCGCTGTTGATCATCACCAGCAACGCGGCCACGGCCATTAACATGTAACCGGCGTGAGCAATCGTGGAGTAGGCCAGCAGGCGTTTGATGTTTCGCTGAGTGTACGCGGCCAGGTTACCAAAAGTGGCAGTCACGCAGGCGATTGCCCCCAACCCTATCCCGAACGCAGTCATCAGTTCCGCAGTTGCGGGAACGCCCGAAAGACCAATGCAAAATCGAACCAGCAAGGCAAACGCACCAGCCTTGGAGGCAACGGAAAGGAAGCCGGCAACTTCCGCAGAAGCACCTTCGAATGCATCAGGACACCAGAAGTGAAATGGCACCAGGGACAGTTTGAACGCTAATCCAACCATCACCAGCATAACGCCCAGTGCGACCGTTCGAACTTCCGGATCACCGAAACCAGCAGAACCACTTTCCGCGACGATCGACAGACGTTCAGCCATCAGACTCATGTCACCTGTACCGAGCACTCCAGCAACCAGACTGATACCATACAACATCACACCCGCAGCACCAGCTCCGTAGACAACATACTTCAAAGCGGCTTCGCTGCTCGGCTTGCGGCCCTTCAAGAAGCCCACCATGGCGTAGCTTGGCACGCTCGCCATTTCTACACCCAGAAACAGCATCAGCAGGTTGTTCGCACTCGCCATGATCATCATGCCGATGGTGGCACCCAGCAACAGCGAATAAAAATCAGGAGCATCTTCGTTGTCTGGAATTCCCGTCAGCACGGTCAATGCAATGGTGAGGATCAGGAACAATGCCAGGAAAATGCGGAAGAACACACTGAACAGGTCGTGTCGCAGCATGTCGCCGAAGAACGTCAGCGGAGCAACACCATCAGCCGCAACGATTTCAGAGAACTGCCCGAACGCAGCCCAGCCAGCTGCAGCTGCGCCGACTAGCGCCACGATGAACGTTGGCACAAACCGATCAAGACTCAACAGCCTGAACAGCAGCATGACCACGATCGTGACGCTCAGCCAAAGTTCGGCACCAAAGTGGTGCTGAAGTGATCCGGTTGTGTCGGAGTTCAGTTTGTTGAGGAGATCAGAAAACACGTTGGATGACCGAAGTGAGTAATTGGGATTATGTAAACTGTTTTCGCTTCCGGAGAAGCCTGCGATTGATTCAGCTTATGGCACAGCCTGATCAAATCGGACCAGTTGCGAGTCAAGCGAGTCAACAGCTTCCTGCTGTTGAACCTGAGCGGGAGGAATATCGTCATTTTTCGGTTCAGAGAGAACGGCAGCTTCCTCCTGCGTTTCGCCTGCTGCCGCTTCATCGCCAGCCGTCACGGTTCCTTCGGCTTTGGCATATCCCGCCTGCATCGAAGTAACCAACTCACTGGTCGATTTCTTCATCACGTTGAACACGACCGCAGGGTAGACACCAAGAAAGATGGCAAAGGCCAGAAGGATTCCGCCCACAGTCGCTTCTCGAGCGTTGATCGGCGTGATGTCTTCAGAATGCGGTCCGGTGTATTCCGCACCAAGATAAACACGCTGCAGAGCCCATAGAATGTAGCCAGCCGTCAGAATCACGCCACTTGCTGATACAATCGCCAGCATCGGACTGTAGTTCCAGGCACTCAACACAACAAAGATTTCACCAATGAACCCGCACAGCCCTGGCAGTCCCAAACCTGCAAAGAACAGGCCTGCGGCTAATCCACTGTACAGCGGCATCCGTCCCATCAAACCACCGAACTTGTTCAAATCACGATGATGGACTCGGTCGTAGATCACACCGACCATAAAGAACATACCAGCCGATGAGACTCCGTGAGCAACCATCTGGAACATGGCTCCGTTAATGCCCATCAGCCACATGTTGGCGTTGATTGTCGCAGAATCGACGATCTTCCAAACGCCCAAACCAATCAGCACATATCCCATGTGACTAACAGAACTGTACGCCACCATGCGTTTGAAGTCTGTTTGAGCCAGGGCCGCAAAGGCACCGTAGATCAGACTGATCACCCCGATTGCGACCACAAAGTAAGCCGCCTGAGCCGCACCATAGGGACACAGCGGAAAGGCGATGCGAATGATTCCGTAACCGCCGAGCTTCAGCAAAACACCAGCCAGAATCATACTGATCGGAGTTGGAGCTTCGACGTGAGCATCAGGCAACCAGGTATGCACGGGAAACGCCGGCAACTTGATGGCGAAACCGATGAACAGCAACACAAACGCCGTGACCTGCATACTGCCACTCAGTGTGCTGGTCAGCTTTGCGTCTGCAGCCCCTGATGCGGCCTTCGCAAGTTCGATCAGGTTGAAGCTTTCAGTCGTGCCACCGCTGGCGAAGTACAGCATCAACATGGCGATCAGCATCAGCACGCCACCTGCCAGTGTGTACAGGAAGAACTTGATCGCAGCGTACTCTTTACGAGGTCCGCCCCAGACACCGATCAGAAAGTACATCGGCAACAGCATGACTTCCCAGAACACGAAGAACAGGAAGAAGTCCAGTGACAGAAACACACCCAGCATTCCGGTTTCCAACAACAGAAACAGGATGAAGTATCCTTTGTGAAGCTTATTGATGCTCCAGGACGCCACGCAGGCCAGCATACTGACAAAGCTGGTCAGAATGATCAGAGGCAAACTGATCCCATCGAAGCCCAGTCGGTAGAAGATATTCCACGTAGGGATCCACTCGTACGCAACATGCATCTGAATGCCCGTTGCTTCGTAATCGAACTTCGACCACAACATCAACGTCAGCGCAAAAGTCGCGATGGTTATTCCCAGGGAGAACATCCGAATCGCATCCACGGCCTTACTGTCCAACGCAGAAAGCAACAGTGCGCCCACGGCAGGCAGGAAGATGATGGCAGAAAGGAGAAATGTGTCGTTCATGGTTTAACCGCAGCCGATAAAGCTGGACCAACTGAATTGTAAATTTGCAGAATCCGGACGATCAGAGGATTGATCAACCGGGGAAAGTCGAAAACACAACAGCGAACAGAGCGACAACTCCCAGCACGATAAACATCACGTACTGCCGAAGCTTTCCGGTCTGAACGACCTTCAACGACGAACCGACAGACTGGGTCGCATCGCCGACCAGGTTGACAAAACCGTCAACGAATTTCTCATCAAACATCCGATCCCAGTTTGCGATCACAATCATCGCCTTCGCCAGGCCATGCAGGATCGTGTCGAAGATCGTCTTATCAATCCACGCACAGAATGCAGCAACCTTGTGAGCAGGTCGCATAAAGAGGGCGTCGTAAAGATCATCAAAGTGCCACTTGTTGGTCAGAAAACCATGCACGATGGACATCTGCTTCTTCATCGCTTCCACATTCACCAGCGTCGTGCCATACAGAATGTATGCAATCAAGGCACCGGAGAATGCCGCCAGCAATGCCAGCACACCAGCATCCCCGTGCACTTGATGAATCTCATGGTGACTCGGCAACACAATCTTACCAGCCGCAGTCACACCAGTGGCCAGATGAGCGGGCTCATCACCAGTCAGCATCCCGTACAGAAAGCCGCTTTCGCCACCATACGCACACAGCCATGCCGGCACCGCCAGGATGACCAGTGGGGCAGCCATGATCCACGGCGACTCGTGAGCGTGATCGTGAACGTGCTGGTCGCGTGGGGCACCCCAGAAGGTGAAGAACCACAATCGAAACATGTAAAATGCTGTGATGCCAGCGGTCAGCAACGGAATCACAAACAGCAGGTAGTGGATCGGATTCGCTATCACGAATGCCAATGCCGAGGCAACAATCGCGTCTTTAGAATGGAACCCTGAGAAATGCAGTCCGAACAGCATTGGGAAACCGGAGATCGCGAAGACTCCGATCAGCATGGTGAGCGCCGTAATTGGCATCTTCTTCAACAGGCCGCCCATCTTTGGCATTTCCTGTTCGTGATGACAACCGTGAATCACGCTGCCAGAACACAGGAACATCAAGGACTTGAAGAAGGCGTGGGTAATCAGATGAAACAAACCAGCTGCCCAGCCGAACACTCCAATACCCAGCATCATGTAACCCAGCTGACTAATCGTTGAGTAAGCCAATACCTTCTTGATGTCTGTTGCGACCACGGCAATTGTTGCCGCAATAAACAATGTAATGCAGCCGGTATATGCAATCGTCAGCAGAACCTCATGAGCAAACATCGGGAAGAAACGACCCGCCAGGTAGACACCTGCCGCGACCATTGTGGCCGAGTGAACCAGTGCGGAAACCGGAGTCGGCCCTTCCATCGCGTCCGGCAGCCAGGTTTGCAGTGGAAACTGAGCACTCTTTCCAACGCAGCCCGCGAAGACACCCAGGCCGGCGATGACCAGCAGAAAGTAGGGAATCGTGCGTGCCTTGCCAGCTTCGTCTTTCAACACATGGCCTGATGGGTCTGTGATCAAAACCTCGCCATCGGCGTCGGTCATGAAGTCGTGCGATTCCGCGTCACGGTGAACCATACTGAACAAACCCTGCTCAGTGACCACATTATCCTGAGCTGTATCGCCGAAACGGAATGTCCCGAAGAATGTCCACAGTACCATCAGGCCAATCAGGAAACCGAAGTCACCGATACGGTTCATGATGAACGCTTTATTCGCCGCGTTGCTGGCACTCTTGCGTTCGGTATAGAAACCGATCAACAGGAAGCTGCAAATACCAACCAATTCCCAGAAGATGAATACCTGGAAAATGTTGCCCGCCAGCACCAAACCCAGCATCGCAAAACAGAACAGCGACAGGAACGCAAAGAACCGGTAAAAGCGACCTGGGCGATGCACGTGTTTACCGTCAGCTGTGTGCGCAAAATGATCGACGTAGTCGTCAACCAACTCGTCACTCATGTAGCCGATGGCAAACAGATGAATGCAGGTCGCGATAAACGTCACCATGGTGAACATCACCAGCGTTAAGCTGTCGATGTAGTAGTCCATGGCAATTGTCAGTGAGCCGAATGTCGCCAGTCGATAGATTTCGCCCGAGTAGGCAGTCTGCCCCGTTTTCTCGGCGTCATGATCAGTTGCTGAAACAGCATGTTCGTCATGTGAGTTTTCGTCTGCGGCTTTGTGCTCGTGAGCTTCTTCCCCGTGGCCGTCTTCGCCCTCAGCGTGTTCACCATGCGTATCATGCGATTCCAGCACACACCATTCGTTGGCGTTGCCCCAGATCCGCAGAGCGTTGGCACTGCACAGGAAGCCAATCCCAATACAGGCAACAGCCATCCAGGCAGCCGCCTTGCTGCCGCGGGGATTTTTGCTGTAGAAGCCGAAGAAGATCTCCACTGCAAAGCCTGCAAGAGGCAGCAGCCAGGCAATCATCAGCCAGAATTTCAGCGTTTCGCCGACCATCGGAATTCCACAGTAAGATCAGAACCAGATTCGGAATGCGGCAGAACCGCAACTCGTTTTTGCATCACCAGAGTCCGTTTTCACGCACTCAAACCATCCGCCAATCAGCCTTTCAGCTTATTAGCACGGTCAACGTCGATCGTCAGATGGTTGTTATAGAAGTTCAGAGCAATCGCCAGCGCCACGGCAGCTTCGGCAGCAGCCAGAACAATGACGAATAACGAAAACACCTGCCCATCCAGGCCGAGTGCTGTGTACTTCGAGAAGGCGACGAAATTGACATTCGCACCGTTCAAGACCAATTCGACACCCATCAGCACCCCGATGCCGTTTCGCTTAGTGGCCATACAGACCACTCCGCAAACAAACAGCACGGCACCGACAAGCAGATAAGAAGTTAAATCAGGCTGCATCATTCAGCTCAGAAAAATCAAACACAGAAACGAGTGAACGCCACGACAACAAAATCAAGATCCATCGCCCCGACGTTTTGCGCGAGCCAGATAAGCGGCTCCAATTAAAACGACAAGCAAATGCACGGAAGCGATTTCGAAAGGCAGCAGGTATCCTGGAGAATTCGGCGAATCCGGACGAACACCAAGCAGTGCCAGCCCTAACGGACGCAGCGTGTCGCCTTCCGACTGATCATCGAACTTCTCCGTGGGAGTCGACTGACCATTCTCCGCCAGCATTTTTGTCTTCGTGCCTTCCCAGTCAACGCCACTGACTGTGGCAAAGACCATGAACAGGAACAGCAAACCAATCAGTCCCGCGACAACAGTTTCCGCAGGTGACGTTTGGATTTTCAGATAGGGTCCGCTGGCTGTCAGCATCACACCAAAAACCAATAGAACCAACGTCCCGCCGACATAAATCAACAACTGAGCCGCCGCGACAAAGTCAGCGTCGGCAAGAAAGAACAGTCCAGCGGTGCTGCCCAGAGAAACAACCAGCCAGAACGCCATCCGCGCCATACTTTGGCTGATCACAACGGCCACAGCACCAAGGCATGCGGCGAGCGCAAAGATCGTAAACAAAATACTCATCGAACCACCTCCGCTGTGCTCAACCCAACAGTCAACGACCCACCTTTAACATCCGTTGAACTATGCTTTTCAGCAGGCCCCGAAGATCCCCAAGCGTCGGACTCCGCCGGAGCAGAAGGGCCAATACTGGACGGTGAATCTGAACTCTGTTTCTTCTCTGTGTAACCCACAGCGACACGGGCACCGATCGGTTCCATGATTGTCGTCCGAACAGTGCCTGGCGTTATTGCATTGCTGACCAGAATAAACACCAGCGGCCAAATTACAGCACCCAGAAACAGGAAGCAGCTAATGGGAACAAGGTACTTCAGGCAGGTGATCATCACCTGGTCGATTCGTAGTCGCGGCAGAGTCCAGCGAACCCAGATCTGCACAAACACAAGGAACGAAGCCTTCGACGCAAAGACACCCGCTCCGAGTACATTGGCCAGATAGCCTTCGACGCCACCCTCTGCTCTTAACCAAGCAAGCGGCACATCCAGAAACGGCAAGCCCGTGTGCCATCCGCCGAGGAACAAAATCGCGGCGACGCCACAAACAGCGAACATGCTGGCGTATTCTCCCATGAAGAAATACGACCAACGCATCCCGCTGTACTCAGTGTGAAAACCACCCACCAACTCGCTCTCAGCTTCCGCAAGGTCGAAGGGAGCTCGCTTGCAACTGGCTGTAGCAACCACAAAATAAACGAAGAACGCGACGAACGTGAACGGGTCGTGAAAAATGAACCAGTTCCAAAACGCTCCGCCCTGCATGTCACCGATTTCACCAAGGTTCAAAGAACCGGCAGCAACGACGGGAATTAAGGAACAGATGGCCAAAGGAATTTCATAGCTCACCATTTGAGCGGCTTCTCGCATGCCGCCGAACAGCGACCATTTTGACCCACTGGAATAGCCGGCCATGATGATGCCAAACACTTCCAGTGACAAAATCGCAAGCATGATGAATAGACCGCAGTCAGCTGAGACCGCAACCCAACCATGACTGAAAGGCAGAACGACAAAGGCCGCAAACGAAGCCAGGCAGACGATGTATGGTGCTGATTTAAACAGCATCGCATCTGCCACAGGCGGGCACAGGTCTTCTTTTTGAACCAGCTTGATACCATCGGCCAGAGACTGCAGCCAGCCGAAGCGACCGCCGACTCGGGTTGGCCCCAGTCGGTCCTGAATTCGCCCGGACCCCTTGCGTTCCAGCCAGATGAACACAGCCGGACAGACGGCGAAAACATGAAACAGAATCGCCGCATGAATGCATGCGCTGATAATCAGCGCTGTCTCAGGAGACAGCTTCCCGATGAACCAGAGATCGGTCTCATTCAGGAACTCAGCGATTGAATTGGCTGCCAGAGTAGTACTCATATTCTCAAATGACGATAGCGTCTTTCAGCCGTCGTCTAACCTGAAGCAGAACCAAAAAGTTGTGTCAGCGCGTCATGCGCCTGGTGCCCATACACCGCGGCGAACTATGACAAAACCAAAAGTCGACTGCAACCAACCACTTACGTGATTCGAACGGACGTTCAAAGCTTCCACTTCGTGACGACTTCCGGCCGCTGCTGTTCTCAGTTGTGGGAAGCAAACAACTGCCAACGAGGCAACCAACGCAGCTTCCGCAAACTGTAACGAGTCGAACCCAATCAGCTGCGGTGAGCAATCACGCCGACTCCAGTACTCGCAATTCTGACGCGGCCACGAAATCTTTCACCTTCGGGCGGTAGGCCGCCATGTGAGGTGCCACCAGATGAGCTTTCAAGTGTTCAAGCGACTCCCACTTTTCACAGATCGTGACACGATCTGCATCGACATTCTGCTTTTCAAGATCTGTCACTGCATCCACTGTTGGGCCGTATTCGATGCAGCCTTCCTCGGCCAAAACGTCCGGAACCAGCAGGCAGAATTCGCGCAGAAACGTGTCTCGATTGCCTGGTGTACAGGTGACAGTTGCGATCACGATAATCATGAGTCTTTCGTCTCTGTGTTTTTAGTAAGAATTCGTGTCGAAATAACTTCCGCGGTTACTGCATTCTGCCAATAGCGTCTCAGGAGTGCACGGACGTGATTCCGTGGTTGGGTCATCTTGCCACATTGAGCCCGAAGACGGCAGGAAAGTCTGCTGCATGGATTGCTGTTGTGCCTCCGGGGTTGCGAATTACAAGCACGACGCGCCAGCAAGTGAATCCTGCTCGCCTGTCATTCACTCACTGGCGCTTCGTGCTTTTACGTGGCCCGATCCGTGACTGGTTCGATCAACAATCGAATCTACCCGATTACGAATCCGTTGCCGCCGCCAAGGCAGGTTCAATCAACTACCGCAGCCGCCGGAACCACAACCACCAGATCCGCAGCCTCCACCACTACTACTCGGCTCTTTGACAACCATGCCGTTGGCAGACACCGGCTGCACGTGAACGATTCCCAGACCGGCAGCGGCAGCCAGCAGCGCCAGACGAGTGGTTTCTGCGTCCTGACGGTTCAACACGTAGAGCACGATCTGCTCGGCCTGGAGCGTAAATTCGATGTCGATAAGCTGCAGTTGCAACTTCCAGTTAGTGATTCGTGTTTGCCAACCTAAGAATTCCGTGTCAGCTCGCCGACGATTCTCTGCGTGTGAACGTAAGTCTTCGGCAGATGCGATTCGAATCACATCACCTGTCACGGGATTATCGTCTGCCGAAGTCGACAGGCGGACAACTTCCAGCACCTGACCAATTTCCGGTCCACGATCTGTGTTCACCACAACCTGTGCGTTCCGCGCCAACTGGTCGGCAACACTCTCGTACAGCTGCTCAGACAAGCCAAATCGAGCGACCTGCGGCACCATCGCATAACGCACCAGGACGACGCACTTCGGCTTTTCGTCCACGTCCTCGTCGGCAACTTCAGCAGTCGGGGTTTGACTAATCACAGGGCGTTCCTGACCTTATCGATAAATGACCACCAGAAAAACGACTGCTTCACTGCGGCCAGTATTGGCAATTTGATGAGCGACATCGGCTCGGTAACTGGCGGAGTCGCCTTTACTTAACGCAGTTTGCTCTGTCGCCGATGTTACCTGCACGTTTCCCTTCTGCACAGTCAGGAACTCTCTCGTTCCTTCGAAATGAGCAGCAGATGCCAAAACGCCGCCCGGAACCAGTCGCACTTCGTAGATCTCAACGTCTTTTTCCAAATTCAACGGTGACAAAGTGCGAATCGTGCAGTTGTCGTCTTCACGAAACAGATGACTGCTGTCTGTGCCGCGAATCACGTCAATATTGGGCAGCACATGACTTTGCTCAACCAGTTCAGCCACCGTCATCCCGAACGCTGACGCGATTTTCACAGTAACCGCCAGCGTGGGATTCGCCTGCTCTCGCTCAATCTGGCTCAACATCGAACGACTGACACCGGACGCCTGGGACAAAATCTCCAGCGACCAGCCACGGTCGCTGCGAAGTTGCCCGATTCGCTGGCAAACACTACGACTCACGTCCTCGGCAGATGTTGGAGGCAAAATGGGGGAAGAATCAGTCATGCAGGCCTGTTCAGTATAGTGACACTTGCGTCTTGCATACAGGATTTCGAGTTTCTACTATACCGCACATTGAATTCGATATCCAGTATTTCGAGGAGAGTTATCATGAAGGCTCTGGTAAAGCGCAAGGCTGAGCAGGGGTTGTGGATGGAAGATGTTCCGGAACCGACCACTGGTGTCAACGATGTCCTGATCAAGGTCGATCGCACTGGCATTTGCGGAACGGACGTCCACATTTACGAATGGGACGCCTGGGCGAAGAAGACGATTCCGGTGCCAATGGTTGTGGGCCACGAATTCGTCGGCGAGGTCGTCGAAGTCGGCTCGAACGTGCTCGACTTCCATCCCGGCGAGGTCGTCAGCGGCGAAGGTCATGTGGTATGCGGCCGTTGTCGCAATTGTCTGGCAGGTCGCCGGCATCTGTGCAAAGACACTCAGGGAATCGGTGTCAATCGCACAGGCGCATTCGCAGAATACATTGCCCTGCCGATGACCAACGTCTGGCATCATGCGTCAGATATTGACCGCGACATCGCTGCGATCTTTGATCCGTTCGGAAATGCAGTGCACACGGCGCTGTCTTTTCCGGTGCTGGGCGAAGACGTTCTGATCACCGGCGCCGGGCCGATTGGACTGATGGCGGCTGCCGTTGTCCGCCACGCTGGTGCGCGCCATGTGGTGATCACGGATGTGAATCCCTGGCGACTGAATCTGGCCAAACAGCTAGGGGTCACGCGCGCGGTTGACGTTCGATCAGAATCTCTGGCCGATGTGCAAAAGCAACTGGGCATGTCGGAAGGCTTCGATGTTGGCCTGGAGATGTCCGGCAATCCGTCTGCGTTCCGTGACATGCTGGCCGCGATGTGCCACGGTGGAAAGATTGCCATGCTGGGCATCCCGTCGGCCGAGATGGCGATCGACTGGAACACGGTTGTGTTCAACATGTTGACAATCAAGGGCATCTACGGTCGTGAGATGTACGAAACGTGGTACAAGATGACGGTAATGTTGCAGAGCGGGTTGAACATCAGCCCCGTGATCACGCATCGCATGTCTTACACCGACTTCGAAGACGGTTTTCAAGCCATGCGAACCGGCCAATCCGGCAAAGTGATTCTGCAGTGGTAACGGTAACCGGGCTCCGACCAACTGTTTGTGTGCCACTGGCGTTGCTGGTGCCGACAATATGAAACGCTGGCCAGGCCAGTGGCACACGCTGGTTCCTTCAAGCCTGAGCCCACGCTGGTAATGGCGTTTCGAACTGCCGCAGTTCGCCATCAACGTCGTGCAGCGAAATTCTGTGTGCGTGCAAACACATCGGCGGCTCGTCGAGATTCAGGGAACTGTTGCTGCCCACTTTGCCGTCAGACAGGTACGCTGGATCACCCTGAATCGGGTATCCCAGATGCCATAAGTGCAAACGGATTTGATTCGTTCGCCCCGTCAGTGGTTTGGCTTCGACCAGACAGGTCCCATCCGACAGTCGGGAAATTACGCGAAACTCTGTGGTCGCAGGCAACCCGTTTTCTTTGTCAATTCTTCGTACGCCCTGCTCACCCGGCGCGGATGCAATCGGCGCGTCGCAACGAAATTGGTCAGCTTCCGGCTGACCAATAATCCGCGCGACGTAAAACTTTTCGACAGTCCGTTTTTCGAATTGCGGCTGCACAACGCGAGCAACACTGCGCTTACGACACAGCACCAGCACGCCGGACGTGTTCGCGTCCAACCGATGAGCATTCAGCGGAGCTTCCGGCGCATAGAGCTCCAGCAAAATATATTGCAGCGTATTCCGACAGAACCGTCCCGCCGCATGCAGCGGCAGTGGAGCCGGCTTGTTCACCACAATAAACTGCTCGTCCTCGAAGATGACTTCGATGTCACCGTTGACATCTGGTTCCACGGTGCCCGGCAACAGATTCTCAAACCGTTCCCCCGCGCGAACGGCGCGATCCGGCGACAACGGCACGGTTTCCACGGGCGACGTCATTCTGCGCTTTCTTCGGCCGTAACGTTGACCGGGAACGATCGACGAATCGTTGATCTTTGCCAGCCACTCTTCTCTCGGCACCTGGGGATGCCATTCGGACAGGAAGTCGAGCAACGTGTAGCCATCGAAACGCCCCGGTACGTTCAGGGGACGCATATTATAGTAGGGCTTACTGCCAGGCAGTGGATTGACCAGCTCCCTGAGCCGTGCATTTCGTTCCGCCAGCACAGCAGCCATCTGCCGCTCAGGCTCCACATAGCATTGCGGACACGATTCCCCACCGACATAGCCTGGCAGTTTCTGCTCTTCGGGCGAAACCACCGCCTGGCAAACAAAGCACTGTGTATGCTGAGTCTCCCGCAGCTGTGGATCCACCGCGACACGCTGATCGAAGACAAAGCAGTCTCCCTCGTAATGTTCGCCGCCGCAGTCTTCAAAGTACTTTAGAATACCGCCGTCCAGCTGAAAGACGTTCTTAAACCCCGCCTGCTCCATGTACGGTCCGGCCTTTTCGCAGCGGATGCCTCCCGTACAGAACATCACGATCGGTTCGTCCTTCATTGCTTCCGGTAGTCTGGCAACGGCAGCGGGGAAGTCGCGAAAGTTGTCGACTCGCGCGGGAATCGCATTCTTAAACGTGCCGACTTCCACTTCATAGTCGTTGCGAGTGTCCAGAAGATGCAGCTTGCGACCTTCGTCTAGCCACTTCTTCAATTCTGTCGCCGCCAACTTCGGCGATGTCCGTGTCAGTGGGTTCACGCCTTCGACACCGAAAGCGATGATCTCCTGCTTGATCTTAATCAGCATGCGGCTGAATGGCTGAGAATCGCTGAAACTCTCCTTGACCGGCAGCCCCGCGAACGCCGGATCCTGCCCCAGATACGACAGCAGTACGTCGATTCCGGTTCGGTGTCCCGCGATGAACAGATTGATGCCTTCCGGGCTCAGCAGCACCGTTCCTCGCAATTGATGTTCATCAACGACGGCACGCAGTTCCTGACGACGACGTTCGAGTTCGTCGAGTTCGACAAACTTGTACGCGGCGATGTTGACAAAGGAACCTGTGGGAACAGTCGAGACGTCGACGTCAGTCATAATGGGGGAATCAACACAGATAAGAAATCAGCAGCAATAGCAGCGAAATTCGCCGCAGAATCCGCTGTCAAAAGAGGTTTTCGAATGGAGGATAACCGGCAATTTGTCCACCGCAAGAGGGTGTGGTCTCTCCCCGTCACGGTTTCATGCTGCGATTTGTTGCTTGTTG
>CALFOL010000119.1 GCA_937919915.1 uncultured Planctomycetaceae bacterium | reverse complement strand
TTTCTTCGATCGAAACGCGTGCCCCGCGGCCATAAGTCAGCGTAATACGCTGTAGGATTCGCGGTAGTCGAAGTTTTTGCAAACCGCGTCTGGCTACACAACGCCCCATTTTAAGCTGAAAATCGAAGGATCATCATGATTGCACCCGTTGCCGTAATTCTTGCTGCCGGCAAGAGCACTCGCATGAAATCAGAGACGCCCAAAGTTCTGCACCTGGTCTGCGGTCGACTGATGATCGAATATGTAATGGATGCAGCTCGGGAAGCAGGCGTTCAGAAAATCATTGTGATTGTCGGACACAAAGCAGACATGGTGAAGGACGCGTTGTCTCATCATGAGGACGTCGTCTTCGCCGAGCAGGTCGAACAAAACGGCACGGGCCATGCCGTGATGATGGCGGAAGCTGAACTCGAAGGACACGACGGCTCTGTGTTGATTCTGGCCGGTGACACACCGCTGCTGCAGGGGACTTCGCTGAAAGCACTGCTGGACGATCAGTCCTCGCAGAATGCAGCCTGTGTGATCGGCACGGCCGACACAGCCAACAACGAAGGTCTGGGACGTGTCGTCCGCGACAGCAATGGTGACTTCACCTGCATTGTGGAACACAAAGACGCGACTGAGGAACAACGAAAAATCACCGAGATCAACACCGGCTGCTATGCGTTTAACGGTCCTTTGCTGTTGAGTTCACTGCGTCAGCTGAAGCCAAACAACGTCCAGTCGGAATACTATCTCACAGATTGTCCGCGGATTCTGATGGACGAGGGACACAAAGTTGCCGCCAGCTGCAGCCTGACGATTCAGGAAGCGATCGGCGTCAACAATCGGATTCAGCTGGCAGAAGTTCAGGGCCATATTCAGCATCGGATTCAGACACAACTCATGCTCAGCGGCGTCACAATTGTGAGTCCACCCCAAACCAGCATCGACGCGGACGTTACGATCGGGAATGACACTGTCATCAAGCCAGGCACCGTTCTGGAAGGCAAGGTCACCATCGGTGCCAATTGCATCGTGGGACCAAACGTGCACGTCGTGGGGCCCAAAACGATCCCTGATGGCACCACCCTTTAAACAACCTGCAGCGCATTACGCTGACTTGTGGCCGCGGGCACCCGTGTCGATTGAAGAAATCCTGCTCCCGCGATCGAATACCGTTCACGACAATAAGTAAACTGCACCATCAGGTATTTGGCATCGCCAATGAACAAACTGCCGATCATCGAAAACTGCGACAGCTGCGGTGCGTGCTGCCAGCTCACGCCAGTACCGCCGTTTCAGCCGGGCGAGGACATCATGAAAGATGTCCCCGACGAATTGATGCAGCCGAGTCGCGATCGCGTGGCCGCGGATCAACACTTCGACCGTCTCGCCTGCGTGTGGTACGACCCGGAATTGGCACAATGCAGACACTACGACCTGCGTCCCGACGCCTGCCGTAAGTTTGAGATCAATAGCGACCTCTGCCACGGCGCACGCTGGGACGTTGGCGTCGATTTGTAACTGCCGTATTCGCCTCGGCATCGGCAGCTACGCTCGCCAGAGTCTACGAGCGTGCAGACTTCCACGCTGATGCCCGGCCCGTTAACGATTCAGTGGTTTGAATCGACCACCAACGGGCACGTCAGCTGAATCACCAAGACGGTCTTTGCGCTGCTTTTCGTAGCTCTGGTAGTTTCCTTCACACCAAACCACGGTGCCATCACCTTCGAACGACAAAATATGTGTCGCGATGCGGTCCAGGAACCACCGGTCGTGGCTGACCACGACAGCACAACCGCCGTATGTCGATAGTCCTTCTTCCAGCGCTCGCAGGGTTTCGATGTCCAGGTCGTTGGTTGGTTCGTCGAGCAGCAGCAGGTTTCCACCAGAACGCAGCATCTTCGCCAGGTGAACGCGATTCCGCTCTCCGCCAGACAGGTCACCAACAAACTTCTGCTGGTCTCCACCCTTGAAGTTGAATCGCCCGACATAAGAACGAGCATGGATTTCTGTTTTCCCGACGGTCAGCACCTCGTGGCCACCGGAAATTTCTTCGTACACGCTCTTCTTCGGATCCAAAGCATCGCGTGACTGGTCGACGTAGGACAGATCGACGGTGTCGCCGATCGACAGGGTGCCGGAATCCGGTGTCTCCTGTCCCATGATGATCCTGAACAAAGTCGTCTTGCCGGCTCCGTTGGGACCAATGATCCCGACGATACCACCTGGCGGCAGATCGAAGTTCATGTTCTCGAAGATCATGCGCCCGTCGTACGACTTGGTCAACCCTTCGGCAATGATCACTTTTTTGCCGAGTTTGCGAGTGATCGGAATCTGGATCTGAGCCGCTTCGTCCTTGGCATCGTATTGCCTGGCCGCAAGCTCGTCGTAACGCTGCAGTCTTGCCTTATTCTTCGAAGCTCTTGCCTTGGGTGACATGCGCACCCATTCCAGCTCTTTCTTGAGTTCCTTCTGGTGGCGAGTTTCACCGCGTTCTTCTTCTGCCAGACGTTTTCCTTTTTGTTCCAGCCAGGACGTATAGTTGCCTTCGTAGGGAATGCAGCGTCCGCGGTCGACTTCCAGAATCCAGCCTGCCACGTTATCCAGGAAGTACCGGTCGTGAGTGATCGCGACGACGGTTCCGGGGAACGTGTGAAGAAACTTTTCCAGCCACGCCACTGATGACGCATCCAGATGGTTTGTCGGTTCGTCGAGCAGCAGGATGTCGGGGTTCATCAGCAACAACTGACACATTGCCACGCGACGTTTTTCGCCCCCGGACAAAGGGCCAACGATGGCTGACGCTTCCGGCAGTCGCATGGCGTCTGCGGCAACTTCCAACGAGCGATCCAGTTCCCACAAATTCGCGGCGTCGATCTGATCCTGAATCCTGCCCTGTTGTTCAAGCAACGATTCCATTTCTTCCGGCGACATGTCTTCGCCCAGCTTCATGCTGATTTCGTTGAACTTGTCCATAATGGCGCGCGATTCCGCGACGGCGTCTTCGATGCACTCGCCAACCGTCTTTGCAGGATCCAGGCGAGGTTCCTGCGGAAAATAGCCGATCTTGATGTTCTTCGCGGGACGCACTGTACCCATGTAATCAGTGTCATCACCGGCCATGATTTTCAACAGTGTGCTTTTTCCCGCGCCGTTTTTACCCAACACGCCGATCTTAGCGCCGGGATAGAAGGCCAGATTCACCTCGTTCAGAATCACTCGCTCTTCGTACTGCCGAGTGAGCTGTTCGATGGACATGATGTACTGTTCAGCCATTGTCGTGTTCTATCTTTTGTGTTGAGTGGGCGAAAAAGAGTTCGCCATTGAAATCTGGTTTGTGTTGAGTTCCACTTTGATCTCAAACAGTCGTGCCTGGCAAAACTGCCGTAGTCAGTGCCTCGGACGTCAGTTGTTGGAGACGCGGGCCAGAAGCCGCGCCACAAATTGTCGTGCTTCCGGGTAGACGTCCTTATGAGAACTTCCCCGGGGACCAGCGATGTTCAAAACGCGGATTCTATGATCCACGAGCCATTGGACAACTGATTCAATCTGATCATTCAGTGAATTCTCGTCACTGAAGAGGCTCAGTGCGTGCGGTGGACGTAAATGCACCACGATTGCCGGTTTTTGCTGGTCGCGAGCCTGATTGACTGTCAGTCGTGTCCCGCTGCTAATGTCGTCCAGGACTACAATCAGCGTGCCATCGGAATCTCGGACGTTCCATTCGGTGCGAACAACATAGGACCGGGCTGGGGTTTCCTGCAGAGGGTATTCCGCAGGAATGAGCCCCTTCTCGGACCGTCGACCGCGGGGACACCAGCCACCGATCGTGATTCCCGCTTCCATCGCCGCATCCAATGCTGCTCGATCGACACCGGTCTGCCCGCCGGACACGATCTTTTGGATCAGCAGGTCCGCCGCAGGGCTGTTGGTATTCGATTTCGACATGAGTTACCGTTCCGCGGCTTAAGAAGGGCTACAGTGTACTTTTTTTTGACACTGTTCCAATCCCTGCCGGTCGAGTTTACTGAAAGGTGATCTTCTTATTCAGATCGCTGCAATCGCCAGACTCTGGCAGGGCTGAGTTTTCATAAGTTCCCGGATGTACCGCTTCAGAACTGCCGCCCAGACGCTAAAATCCCCGCATGATCACTATTAAACTCAATGGAGAAGATCGTCCTGTCGACCAGCACTGGACGATCAGCGATCTGCTGCTGGATCTGAAAATCAACAACCGCTATTGCGCTGTCGAACGAAACATGGAACTGATTCCACGTGAACAGCATCTGGATTGTCGACTCCAGGACGGCGACCAGATCGAAGTCGTCACGCTGGTTGGCGGCGGCTAAATCCATCTGGCTTTGCTTCGTTCTCTAAATGGCATGGCCGCCAACCTCACAGCGGCTCATAAGAATACCAACAAAACATGACATCAACTGCATACTCAGACGCCGGCATTGTGATTGGTACGCACACCTTGAATTCCAGGCTGATCGTCGGCACCGGCAAGTATGCCAGTTTCGAACAGATGCAGGAGTGCCTGGAAATCAGCGGAGCCGACGTGATCACCGTGGCTGTTCGACGCGAACGACTCGTGGATGCAGACGGGCGTAATATTCTGGACTTCATCGATCTGCAGAAGTACACCATTCTGCCAAACACAGCCGGATGCTTCACAGCCGAAGACGCGGTTCGTGTCGCAAGGCTGGGCCGGGAAATCCTGAGAGGTCTCGAGAATCCCGGCGCCGACTGGGTGAAACTGGAAGTGCTGGGCGACACAAAGACGTTGCTGCCGGACCCCGTCGCCACCATCGAAGCCTGCCGGCAACTGACCGACGAAGGTTTTCAGGTGCTGTGCTACACGTCTGATGATCCGATCACGGCCCGGCGGCTCAAAGACGTCGGAGCAACATCTGTCATGCCTGCTGGCAGCCCGATCGGCAGCGGACAGGGGATTCTGAATCCCAACAACATCCGCATCTGTATGGAATATCTAAAAGAGAATGATC
>CALFOL010000118.1 GCA_937919915.1 uncultured Planctomycetaceae bacterium | reverse complement strand
ATGACAATGGCGTATGTCGTGGTTGTCTTCTTCATTATGCCATACCTCCTGCCTGTTCTGTCTCCCGGCATGCGTTCTGATCCGGCCCTTACTGCGGAAACAAATATTGTCACCTCAACAACAACTCGCCCGGCAACCGCTGCTGATGTCGCCCGACACGATGCATGGGAGCAGGCTGTTGCAAACGCAAAGACAGATCACGCCGACGCAGAGCGTTTGGCGGCAGTCCTGGGGAAAATCGGTGCTGAACCACCGGTCGGAGAAGTCGGTGACAATATTGAGGTGGTAACGCGCAGCGGTGGGGTCAGCATCTACTGGCGCGGTGGCCTCGACGTAAAGGGAGATGTGCAACTGGAAACCATTTCCGAATCCGTCGAAGGAAAACGAGCGATTTTGGTACAGAAAAAGACCGGGGCCGTGACCGGGGCCGTGACCGGCCAAGGATCGTTCAATATCGACTTCCTGATCTATCACTGGCTCGGAATGGGAGACGATTTGTCACAGGCGTCCAAAGGAACACTCGAAGCTCTGAGACTTCCGCCACGACTGATCACTCCGTTTCTCGTGCTGATCGTGTTGAGTTTCCTTACGAAGCCGAACAGCAAAGAGGCTCTGGATCGTTACTACGTGAAGATGAAAACCGAGGTCAAACCGAACCCAGAGGACGATTGCCGAGAAATGGAAGCGTCGTATGCAAACCCGCAGCGTTTCGACGATCGTCGACTGTTTCCGAAAACCCAGTTGGAATTCGTCCGCCCGAGACCGAAAGACGTCATCGGATTCTTAGTGTGTATCGTAATCTGTCTTGCGATTATCGGCCTGCTGATGTGGCTGGCAACGCTTGGAGCATAAACAGGTAAGCGAAAACAAAACGAGAAATCGTCCGGTACGTTCAGACCTACGCAACGCGGTCCTTGCGGATCGGGTCGGTCGATTCACACAGCAGCGTGTCCCTGAAGTGACGCACCAATCGTTCGTCATACTCTGCTGGAGCGTTGCTTCTGCATCGATTGTGTTTGGCTTTATTGACGATCCATGTGTTGTCTTCGGCACTCACCAGACTTGCCAGCTGATGTGTAGTGTCCGGAGTGACATAAGAATCACGGCTGCCGGAAATCAACAGAATCGGCTGTGTCAGATTCTGTACCTCATCCTCAAGATGCCTGTATACTCTTCCGCGGCGAGCAGAACTGCGATGTAACGCCTGCTCAACAACAATTTTGTTGTGCCAATGGGGAAGGCGTTTGAACAGCCATTCCGGAACGATATAGCGACAGAACTTCAGCATAAAACAATTGATAAGTACCCGAGTACTATAAGCACTGTCCGTTGTGACCGATCGGATTTCCGGACGCTGGGCGGCCGCCAATATCGCCGCGCAACCGCCACGACTAACGCCAAAAATCCCTATCGGCAGATGCTTCAGGTTATCGTCCCCAATAATGTAGTCCACGACAGCGCTGACGTCTTCGGTTTCTGAATTCGTCACCCATGGCGTCGGCTTGTACTCTGGATTGAAGTCACTGTCGCCCTGGTTTCGAAAATCGAATGCCAGGACCGAATACCCATACTCACACAACGCCGCACAATAGTGCATGGCACCGAGACGATTGCCGTTGAGTTCGGGACAGAAGATGATGATCCCGTGGCAAGGTTGATCCCGGGAATACAGACAGGCGGCAAGTTCCTGTCCGTGAGCCACAGGAATCTGGAGTGCCAGCCCGCCGGAAAATTCTCCTGCCTGAACGACGCCAAACAGAGGTACGTTTTCAATCAGATGCGAAATTCGGCCGGAGACAATTCGTCGGTAGACGAAATCTGCCAGCAGCAATGTGAGAATGACGGTAACCGTAATCCACGGGAACAGCACAGAATTGGCTCCAACAATTACGAACGGCAATCCAAAACGTCGCTGTCCGCCTCGTTAACGAAGACGAACTTACGCCACGAATTTCGAGATGATCAACGAAACGTTTTGCCCGCCAAAGCCAAAGCTGTTCGACAGGCAGGCTTTCACCTGTACTTCGCGTGGCTGGTTTGGAAGATAATCCAGGTCACAAGCCGGGTCCGGAGTTTCGTAATTCATGGTTGGTGGCAGCACGCCATCACGCATCGCCAGCAAACAGGTAATGGCTTCCACACTGCCCGCCGCTGCAATCAGGTGTCCCATCATACTTTTGATGCTCGACACCGGAGTCTTATAGGCATGCTCCCCAAGTCCGCCCTTGATCGCCATGGTCTCAACCTGATCATTGACCTTGGTGCTGGTCCCATGAGCGTTGACGTAACCGATGTCTTCTGGATTCGCTTCCGCATCGTTCAACGCCATCTTGATGCAGGCAATCGCTCCGCGACCTTCCGGATGAATGTCGGTAATGCGATACGCATCCGCAGTGGAACCGTACCCTTTGATTTCGCCGTAGATCTCTGCACCACGCGCCTGAGCGTGCTCAAGGTCTTCCAGAATCAACATCCCCGCGCCTTCGCCAATCACGAAACCATCACGGTTGAGATCGAATGGACGCGAAGCACCCTGCGGATCGGAATTGTGCTCTGACAGCGCTGTCAGCAGGTTAAAACCAGTCACACCAAACGGGTGAATCATGCTGTGAGCACCGCCAGACAACATCACATCTGCGTCGCCTCGACGAATAATTTCCGTCGCTTCGCCGATCGCCTGACTGGATGCGGCACAGGCCGTCAGGCAGTTGAAGTTGGGCCCTTGAGCGTTAAACAGGCTGGCCAGGTGAGCCGCTGGCATGTTAGGTTCGAGCTCGAGCTCGAAACGCGGATTCATGGAGGCCATGAAGTCTGTAGTAAATCGTTCCAGGTTCACCTCACCATTGTCATTTGAACTGGCAACCAGCGACATAAACTGCATGAAGTCCTGCTGACCTTCACCAGCCCCCAGGTAGACTCCGAAACGCGTTGGATCGATGCCCGACTTGTCCTGAATGCCAGAATGCTTAACCGCCTGAGATGCAGCTCCGATGGCGAATCGGATATTCCGACCAGCGTCTGCGAATCGAGACGGATCCTCGACATAGGAATCGAAGTCGTAGTCTTTCACTTCGGCAGCGAATCGAGTTGGGAACTTTGCAGCATCGAAATGGGTAATCGGCCCTACTCCGCTGCGCACATCCTTCATTCCCTGCCACATCTCTTCGATGCTGTTTCCCAGGGGAGTGACACAGCCAAGTCCTGTTACAACGACTCGACGCTTCATGATGCTTCTCTTCAAGATAGATGATTCGATCGGATACTTCGGAATCATGACTCTTACGACCATGGTCCGGAACGATGACGCTGGCTGGCGTCAATCCTTACAGCTTGCTCAACAATGTCGCGATTCAGCCGTACTGCGGAAAATAAATCAGGATTCTCCAGTGCCCGCTTTCCCGACGGTCATGATGTCCATCAGGTTCATTCGGAACACAAAGTTCTTCTGATCGATTCGGCTCAACTGCGGATCGTCCGACGAAAGATGGGCGAACATAATTTCTCCCTCAGCCACCAAACGCTCTCCCACGGTCGCAGTCACCGAGACTGATCCACCAGCTTCGCCTGAGTTTTCCAGCACTGCGGAATAGATAAGCTGATCACCGGGGCACGCCCAACTGTGGAAGTCCATCCGGGGAACTTTGGCCAGGATCACGTTGTATTCGAAGTTGTTCTTCTCGCCCAGCAGAATGCCGCCCGTCTGAGCCATGCCTTCGATCATCAACGATGCAGGCATGACGGGAAAGCCAGGAAAGTGATCGTGCAGATGTTCTTCTGCGAGCGACACATTCTTGACGGCTTTCGCGGACTCGCCTGAATTGAATTCGATGAACTTGTCGACCCAATACCAACGCATATCACCGGCCGTTGAAAAAGAAGAAAGCGAACAGCGTTCAGCAGGACGCAGACGATCAAACCGGAAGCTCTCGCTTCCGGCTTGCCGACACCACACCCAGACGATTAGCCAACGCGTGTTGCGATAAACCTGCAGATCATATTGACCGTGAACAAATCAGGCAGCTTGCTGACCTGCGGATCATTCGCGAAAGCATCGATGTCCGCGTGCGGCATTTTCTCACGCAACTGAGCGATCCCGTCCGTTGTGACAACACCGTCCGCAATAAAGCCGGAGTCTGCGGCCGCGAGGTTTTCGGGAAATAGTTCGCCGCGAGGGATTTTGATATCAAAATTCTTTTCGAGTCGAAAGACGATATCCAAAAAGTCGATTGATTCTGCGCCGAGATCCCCGATCAGCGTGGCTTCCGGAGTGACTTCGTCGTCATCAACTCCCAATGCGTCAACCAGTGTTTCCTGAACCTTCTCAAAGATGTCTTCAGCCATTTTTAACCTGTCTCCAATTCGCACATCGTTATTGATGCGTACGAGTACTCACCGCCGAAACCCAGCGAGCCAATTCGATCAGGCGATGATGACTGAATCGGCTTTCCCAGAAACTCTCGCAGCCCCCAAAGCCGCGAGAAACAGCCGCGAAGTGTAGAGGTCGGTTCTTCAAAAATCGACCGCTAACCAGACGGATAGAGAAAAGTGTTGTTTTTATGAACTAAACGCCGGCCCCAGCCCGGTTTCTCTAAATTGACACGCTGCCAATTTGGGCAAAAGATCGCTACTGACGGACTAAATTCCGCCCAACGTCAAACCGCCATCCACCTTAAGAATCTGACCGGTAACGTACGACGACGCCTCCTGAGCAAAGAACAAAACCGCGTTCGCAATGTCAGATGGCTGACCAAGACGTCGTACCGGAATCTTCTTCTTGATCTCCTTACCGAATGACCCAACAACAGCCTCTGTCATATCGGTTTCGATGAATCCAGGTGCTACAGCGTTGGCGGTGATGTTTCGTTTTGCAAGTTCCGTCGCGACACATCGTGTGAAACCTTCGACGCCACCTTTACTGGCCGCGTAGTTTGCCTGGCCGGGATTCGAGACATCGGCGGCAACGCTCGACATATTGATAATTCGGCCGTATCGCTGCGACATCATTTGCTGCGTGGCTGCCTGACAGAAATTAAAAACGCTGGTCAGGTTGGTGTCGATGACATCCTGCCATTTCTCCGGCGTCATCCGCAGCAGCAGATCGTCCTTAACAATCCCGGCGTTGTTGACCAGAATGTCCAGCGATCCGAACGCCTCAACGACAGCTGCAACCGTTTTGTCCGCTGCTTCTTTTGAACGAACATCTGCCTGGATGGCCATGACTTCGTGGCCATTTTCTTTCAAGGATCTCACCACGTCGTCAGCTGCTGCAGAGTTTGAATTGTAAACGAATGCCACTTTCGCACCGTCAGCTGCCAGAGCTTCCACGATGGCTCGACCGATTCCACGGCTTCCGCCCGTCACAAGTGCAACGCGTCCTTCGAGACTCATAATTACTCTTTCTGTCTACTGTGTATCTAAAATCGTTGAATTGGCACACGGACTCGCCTGTTACATCAGGCCTGGAGCGACGGTGCCGGAAGATCTGAAGTTAGGCGGATATATTGTCCGGCCGGATTTGTTCGAAGAGTTCCCGCATGCTGTTCAGCAGACGTGCATCGTTGTCCGACATTTCCGGACGGCGGTCCCGCAGATTCACCTTCGACAGCACCAGTTTCGCACTGACTGCTGACGTGTCATCGACAGTGCCCGCAGCCTGAAACGTGGCAGTATCATCTTCGTTCTTCTTCATCGTGGCTGTGATGTGCAGCGTCTGACCAGGTTTCAGGAAGTTATTGAACTTCACGGCCTTTGACTGCTTCAGCAGGATTGTGCTGTACTTGAAATCGTCAGTAACTCGCGACAACCAGGCGCAACTCTGAATCATAGCTTCCACCATCATCACTCCCGGAAGTACCGAGAACCCCGGAAAGTGGTCCTGAAGATACTCCTCTGCGAGCGACACATTTTTAATAGTGGAAATTGACTGACCCGGTGTGAGTTCCGTGATTCGGTCAACAAGGCAGAACTTCATGAATGGCTGCAGAGAAGGAGTGAGGTGATCGCCACACCAGAAAAACAGGGTGAGTGGGGCGAGTTTAGGAAGAGGGTGCAATCCCCGCGTTCTGCGCAACTATACATGAGGAAAACGGGGCTCACAATCAAGGTGCCTCAACCCGCCCAGGAATTGCAACGTCCGGAAGCATGGCGTCGGCCTAGCTTCGCCAACCGTTCAGGTCACCTTTGTGCAACAACGTCCTGCAGGGGGAGTCCGTCATAATTCACGCATTAAATCCATCAATTTGAACGCAAATTACAGGTCTGGTTTGACTCAGGACCTGTAGAGAGAAAAACTATCGGAATCCCCAAAAACACCCAGACAGCCAAGGCCTGCCTGTTTAACATGTTTTCAACTATTCTGGTTGTCCGTCCCAATTCACCCATGTTGTATTCACGGTGCAGGATTGTGGGCCAATCTTTAATGGCCGTTCGTCGGCCAAAAATCCAAAGCTTCCCAATGTTTGGGGAGCACATTCAATTCGCGGGGGGCGTTCTCCGTGAGATCATGTTTACTGAATCATTGTGATTCATACGGAGGAGTTGAACGAACATGCGTTACGTTCTGTCACTCGCAGCTGCAGTTTTGATGACTGCTTCTGCACACGCTGGTGGTTGCTGTGGCAGCCAGGTCAGCTCTTGTTGCTCTGCCCCTTGTGCTTCGAGCTGTAGCCCGTGCGGCGCCAGTTTGTGCGGCTCAAGCTGCGGCGGTGGAAGCGGGAGCGTTGTTGGTTCTTACAGTGGAGGCGCTGCTGGCGGCTCTTGCGATGGGGGCTGTGGAACGTGGGAAACTGTGCAGGAAACTGTCATGGTCCCACAGATGGTCACTCAGACTAAGACCGTCACTGTAAATGTTCCTCGTCAGGAACAGCGTCAGGGAACTCGTACAGTCACTAAGACTGTCTACGACAACCAAACGCAGGACTACACTGTTAACGTTCCAGTTCAGGAACAACGACAGGGTACTCGCACAGTCTGCAAAACAGTGATGGACACTCAGGAAGTGCCTTACACTGTTTCTGTTCCTTACACGGAGCAGATGACTGGCACTCGAACTGTCTGTAAGACAGTCATGGACACTCAGGAACAGACTTACACAGTCAACGTTCCTTACTCAGAGCAAATGACTGGCACTCGCACAGTTTGCAAGACTGTTATGGACACTCAAGAAGTGCCTTATACAGTTTGCGTTCCGTACACAGAGCAGATGACTGGTACTCGTACCGTCACACGCAACGTGTCAGAGCAGCAGGAAGTTCCTTACACTGTTTGCGTTCCTTACCAGGAACAGATGACTGGTACACGTACCGTCTGCAAAACAGTTGTGGACAGTCAGGAACAGGCATACACAGTTAACGTTCCTTACACAGAGCAGATGACTGGTTCACGAACTGTGACTCGCACAGTAATGGACGCACAGGAAGTTCCTTACACTGTTTGTGTTCCTTACACAGAGCAGATGACTGGTTCACGAACTGTGTCTCGTCAGGTTGCTACTCAGGCGTTCCGAACTGTCTGCAAAGACGTTGGTCACTGGGAAGAAGTTGCTGTTGGATGCGGTAGTGCATCTTACGGTGGCTGTGGTTCGTCTTGCGGCGGCTGCAACTCTTGCGGTTCATGTGGCGGATGCGGTGGTTGTGCTGTTGCTTCTGCCTGTGGTGGTTTCGGTGGCGTTGCTTCTGGTATGGGTGCATACGCTTCTTCCTGTGGTCAGCCCCAGACGACTCGTCGTTGGGTTGCACAGCAGGTTCAGGAGCAGGTTCCTTACACAAATTACCAGACTGTTCAGGAGCAGGTTCCTTACACCTACACTGTTACTAAGTCTCGTCAGGAACAGCGTTCACGAACAGTACAGGTTGCACGTCAGGTTTCAGAGCAGGTTCCTTACACCTACACTGTTAACAAGTGTCGTCAGGAACAGCGTTCGCGAA
>CALFOL010000117.1 GCA_937919915.1 uncultured Planctomycetaceae bacterium | reverse complement strand
CCGTAACGTAGCTCGAGGCTGTGACTTGTGTCTATTTCAACGGTATTGGGGCTAGCTGAATGTCGTCACTTCGTGGCTTAAACACCGGGGGTGGTCTTTTCGTAGATCGTTGCTAACTAAGTCAGAATTCCTTCCACGACCTTTCCATGCACATCCGTCAGACGATAATCGCGGCCCTGGAAGCGATAGGTCAGCTCTTCGTGGTTGATTCCCAGGCAATGCAGCAGCGTCGCGTGGAAGTCATGCACGTGCACGGGATTCTCGGTGATGTTGTAGCAATAGTCATCGGTCTCGCCAAAACTGAGGCCCGGTTTGACGCCGCCGCCCGCCATCCAGATCGAAAAACATCGAGGATGATGATCTCGCCCGAACGTATCCGGATTGCCCTGAGAATAAACCGTTCGGCCAAACTCACCCGCCCAGATGACCAGCGTTTCGTCCAGCATCCCGCGAGCTTTCAGATCCTGAATCAGTGCGGCTGATCCCTGATCGGTTTCCTTCGTCAGTGTCGGCAGATACTTCTGCACGTTGCTGTGATGGTCCCAACCGCGGTGAAATACCTGCACAAACCGCACGCCGCGTTCCGCCAGTCGCCGAGCCAGCAAACAGTTTGCCGCATGCGTCCCTGGCTGCTTTGCATCTTCGCCGTAAAGTTCGAATGTACTGGCTGGCTCATCGGACGTATCAGCCAGTTCCGGCACTGACGTCTGCATACGATACGCCATTTCGTATTGAGCAATCCGTGACGTAATCTCCGGATCACCAATCTCGGCTTCACGCATACGGTTCAGCTTCGCCAAACGGTCCAGCATCGTGCGGCGGTCCGCATCCGACCGGCCAGCAGGATCGTTCAGGTATAAAACCGGATCGCCCTGACTACGAAACTTAACGCCCTGATATTTTGACGGCAGAAAACCGCTGCCCCACAGTCGGTCGTACAGCGGTTGCGCCTGGTGGAATGTGTTTTTTGTCAGCAGCACCACAAACGACGGCAGGTCCTGCGACTCGCTGCCCAGTCCGTAGCTCAACCACGCTCCGATGCTGGGGCGGCCGGGCTGTTGATTGCCGGATTGAAAGAACGTAATCGCCGGGTCATGGTTAATGGCCTCGGTATACATCGACTTGATCACGCAGATATCGTCAACAACTTTCGACATGTGCGGCAGCAGTTCACTGAGCCACGTCCCGGATTCGCCGTGCTGCTGAAACTTCCACGGCGACTTGACCACCGTGAAGTTCTTCTGCCCGGCCGTCATCCCGGTCAATCGCTGTCCGTGCCGAATGCTTTCGGGCAGTTCTGTGCGGTCGAGCTTTTCCAGTGACGGTTTGTGGTCGAACAAATCGACCTGCGACGGAGCTCCGGATTGCAGCATGTAAATCACTCGCTTCGCTTTCGGAGCGATCTTCGCGAGTTCCGCCGGGACTGCCGCCTGGGGGCCGGCCTGTGCAGATTCGTTCATCAACGACGCCAAAGCAGCGACGCCAATACCCGTGCTGCTGCGACCGAAAAAGTGCCGACGCGTTTGCAGAAGGTGAGATTGTTCGACTGGATTATTCACGTTTCGTTTCCTGTTTCTTTTGACCGACAGTGAGCTGGCGTATATCGGAATTTCATTCGATTAACCCGTAGCCAGCGGCGAGGCTTCGCAGTGCAACCTCGCCGCTGGCTACCGGTTAAACGAGGTGTTCTGCTTTGCTTCTACCCCTTCGTCAACACCTCATCCAGATTCAAAAACAAACTCGCGATACTGGTAAACGCCGAAAGCTCTGCATGATCAAGTGTTTCGTCAAACGGCGACTCACCGACCTGCAGCATCTGCAACGCGGCTTCGGGCGAAGCTGCGTATCGTTTCCGTTCCGAACGGAACGCCGCCGAAAGCTCTGTCATCTCAACATCTGTTGGTTTGCGAGCCGTTACCAGCCGAAAACCGTAGGCCAGTTTTTCTTCGACGTTTTTTCCGTTGTATTTCAACATCCGCTGCCCAAGGTGCCGAGCAGCCTCAAGAAACTGCGGACTGTACAATAGCACCAATGCCTGCAATGGCGTGTTTGTCCGCGACCGACGAATCGTACAAAACTCGCGCTCGGGTGCATCCAGAATCTTCAACATCGGCGACGGCACCGTTCGCTTCCAGAATGTGTAGATGCTGCGGCGGTACAGATCCTCGCCGCTGCCCTGCGGATACTCTTTGGAATAGCCCGGTCGATTGTTTAGTTCCATCCACAGTCCTGCAGGCTGATAAGGATATACGCTTTTTCCGCCGATTTGATTTACCAGCTGTCCGCTGGCAAATAATGCCGCATCGCGGAGCTCTTCGCCGTCCAGTCGCATCCGCGCTCCGCGCAGCAGCCATCGATTCTCCGGGTCAGCAGCAAACGCCGAAGCCCCTGCATGAGATGTCTGGCGATAGGTCGCGGATATCATCATCAGACGCTGAATATGTTGCACATTCCAGCCGCTGCGAACGAATTCCGCCGCCAGCCAGTCGAGCAATTCCGGATGACTGGGCAGATCTCCCTGTACGCCAAAGTCTTCCGACGTCTTCACCAATCCAACTCCGAACAGTCGCTGCCAATACCGATTGACGGCGACTCGCGCGGTCAGCGGATGTTTTGGATCGGTCAACCATTCCGCAAAGCCAAGTCGATTTGCAGACGCATCACCAGGTAGCGGCAGAAACACGGCCGGCACATTCGCCGTCACTTCGTCCGTTGGCTCGTTGTATTGACCACGATGAAGCACACGTGTCGTTCGAGGTTGCGTCATGTCCTGCATGACCATCGTCGCGGGAAACGCGACTTCCTGTTGCTTGCGGACTTCCGCGAGACGCTGTTTGAGTTCCTTCTGTGGATCGTGGTTCGCAACGAAGTAGTCTCGCAACTGTTTCGCTTCTGCGTCAGAACGGTCCATCTTTGTCATTGCAGCGATTCCGCGGATCGCCGACGGAATACCCCCGAAACTGAGATCAGTTTCCGGATCGGTCGTCACGGCCAGACGCGGACGTCCCACCCCGTGCGTGGCGAAACCAGCTTCATGACGCAGACGAAACTGCAGGATCGTACCGCCTTCGAAACCGAAGGCTTGTTCCACAACAAACACGGCCGTTGCGTTCTCTTTGCGAGTGGGGCCGTCAACCGCCCAACCGCTGTTTACGGTACCGTCGATCGCTTTCGTGACTTCATAGTTCGTTTGTTCATAGTCCGCCATCGCTCGCGAGAATTTCACCGACTGCGTCTTCGTTTCATCAGCAACCGAAACCGCCGTCAATTCGAATTCGGTGAGCACAAAGTTGGAATTGCTGTGACGCCCCGGTCCTCCCCCGGGCAGTGAATCATGAGTCAACGCTTCGAGCCGCACGGCGGTGATATTCACTGCGTCCGTCGTCGCCGTGATGTCGTAAATATCATGCCGTGGATTCGCCCCACCGGCAACAATGGAATCATCGTCCAGCTTAGTCAGCGTGGAACCGCCTGATGATGTCATCGTCTGGGGAACCACCACATTCCAACCGCTGCCCGCGGCCGTTGCGAAACCGGCCGCCCATTGATCCAAAAGCGGGCCCATGTCGACGGGCTTGTTCAGCTCCGCCTGCAGATCCCGCAACTTCGATTCGAGTTGTCGGTGTTGCTCACCAGCGAGCGGTGACGGAATTCTTTCGCTCGGCGTGAAACCTCGCATGCCCTTTTCGGGCACCTGATTAAAGAACGCATACAGCTGATAGAACTCACGCTGTGAAATCGGATCGTATTTATGATCGTGGCATCTCGCACAGCCGACCGTTAGCCCCATCCAGACTGCGGCTGTTGTATTCAATCGATCCATCACGTATTCGGTACGGTATTCTTCGTCAATGATCCCGCCTTCGATCGTGATGCCGTGATTGCGATTGAACCCGGTCGCCAGCCGCTGTTGTGCCGTCGCGTTCGGAATCAGATCACCAGCGAGCTGCTCGCTCGTAAACTGATCGAACGGCATGTTGTGGTTGTACGCATTGATGACCCAGTCGCGCCACACCCATTGTTCGCGTTCGGTGTCATACTGATACCCGTTGGTGTCAGCGTACCGAGCCAGATCCAGCCAGTGCCGGGCCATGTGTTCGCCGTACGAAGGCGACTTCAAATAACGACCCACCATCTTTCCGTACGCATCATCCGACCGATCCGCCAGATACGCGTCGATCTCCTCAATGGTCGGCGGCAGTCCGGTCAGATCGAATGCAACACGCCGAATCAGCGTTTCGCGTGTCGCTTCTGGTGACGGTTTCCGTTGCGCATTTTTTGCAGCCGCCATCACGAAACGATCGATCTCATTTTTCGGCCAGATTGTTCCACCATCAGTCGGGACCGTTGGTTCTTTGACCGGCACAAACGCCCAGTGCGACTGATACTCGGCACCATTTTCGATCCACGTCTTCAACGTGGCGATCTGTTTTTCATTCAGAGGCCTGGGCCCATCGGCCGGTGGCATTTTCACATCGGGATCGGTCGATGTCACCCGTCTAAGCAATTCGCTCGCACTGATGTCACCCGGCACGATGGCTCGCACACCGGAATCGCCTTTCGCAATCGCCGCGTCGCGTTGATCCAGTCGCAGCCCGGATTCACGCGTCGCAGCGTCCGGCCCGTGACACGTGAAACAGTGGTTAGAAAGAATGGGCCGCACATCACGGTTGAATTGTACGTCGTCGCCAAACGCAAACGACGACAGGACAACAACAATCAACGCGACGGAAAATTTCATTCGGGAAGGCATAAGAGCAAACACCGGCACAGGACAGAAGGTTGGAACAATGCAGTGCAATAATAGTATATCGCTTTTCGCCACGGATTTGTTCCGCACGAACGATTTCGAAGATCGGCTTGTCACAGCATCCGATATAAGCGCCCATTGAATATGCGTGCCACTGGCGGAGCCAGAGGCACACGTAAGCCGGTGTTAGTCCACCAAAATCGCTGACAGCACCTGCGCGTAAACGCGGTGGCCGAAGTCGTTGGGATGATTCACTCCGTTTCCAGTCAGGTCCCAGTCTTTCTTGCGTTTCAAGAACTCGATCCACACTGACGTCATGTCTGCGAGCGCTACGCCGGGATTGCAGAGTTTTGCTAACTCGTCACGGTATTGGGGAAAGACATCATGCTTCAGCGTCGTCCAGTCACGGTTCCCGAGCATCGGAGCGATCAGAATGAAATCAGAATCCGGCAGCGATTCTCGCGTCTTCGAGATCATCTCCAACGTGTTATTCGCAAATTCTTCCGGGCTGCGACCGGCCGAGTCATTCATGCCAAATGCCAGAATCACCAGATCAGGTTTTGCTTCGACCACTTTATCGATTTGCTGAATACCCCAGGGAGTCGACTGACCGCCGACGGAAAGGTTGGTCAGTGTTACTGTCGTTTTGTAGTGAGCGGCCAGGTGTTCCCGCAGCAGATCCTGATAAGCAGGCTGAAACGGAGCACCGCCTCCCCAGCCGGAAGAGTTGCAACCCGTCGAGATGCTGTCACCGAGCAGAACAATCGAGATCGGCTTGGCCAGCTTCAAAAGTTCGATCGTCCGCGGCAGCTTTGCGGCATCAAACGTGGGCATGACAACCGGCCAGTCATTGTCTGCTTTTTCATACGTCACCCACGTCTGCATGTCGTGGTATTCAAGCATCGCGCCGAACAGAATTTCTCCATTGCCGTCTCGATGTGTCAGCCGGTACTTCTGTGAGTTTGCCGGACGACGCAAATCTGCTGGCAACTTTGTCACGATGTCTGACTTCGCAGGCACTGTGATTTCTCTCGAATCAACGGTGAACGCATAGTCCGTATCCGGCTTGTAGACCACAGACCCAGCCGCGTTCTCGATCGAAACAATCTTCTTCACCGGAAACAAAACAGAAGCTCGAGCTTCTCCGGAATCCGCATCACGAAGGAACAGGACAGATTCACGCTGAACAACATCCGTCCGCCAAAACGGCTGTAATGCGTCCACCGAATATGTCCACGGAACGTCATTCTGTGCCATCACATGCGCACTGGTCAGGTTGAATGTTCCAACCACGAAACAGATCAACGGGAATGACAATATCTTCTGTCGGCGGAGTTCACCGGCGACCTCGCCGAATGAACGCAATGCAGAGAATTTCCTGGTGTTGATCATGACTTGAGCTTTCTGAAATTTCCGGACACGTACATCGAATTTTAGAGAACGATAATCAGTTACTTGAGACCAACGAACGCGACTGGACTCAGTCGGCCGAAGCTTCCAACGCCATGAATCCTGTTTCGAGCCATTTGTTCTCCATGTTGCGGCAGTGGCAGTCTACAATGTCGGCCTTTTTGAAGACGCCAACATACTAACGCAGATCCCGCCTTTCACCCTCGCAGCTGATTTCATGCATCGGAATATGAGGTTCGTACGCCTGTCCGGTTGGCTTGACGCGTCGTTTTGTCTCAGCACGAGCACTGCCCACTCCGTTGACCGCTCCCTTCTGAAATCTGCGTGTGATACAGGTCCCAGTTGACCTTGCAGAAGGGGTAGTCGACTTCGCGGCAGATCGATGCTGACCGATTCGACTTCGACTTCGTGACGACAGGTACTACTGCTCCCCTGTTGCCTGCCGAAGTTCGGATTCCAGTGCGGTAATGCGGGCTTGTAATTTCTCAATCACAGGGGCAACCTGACTCTGCGAAAATCGCTTGAGAATGTGCTGCGAGCAGTTTAAGTCCCACGCTTCGATCTCAAACAGCATAGCCCGCTCGGCTTTCCCGGGATAAGATGGATCGCGAAGCTGATCGAGAAGCACCAGGTCACCCTCGACAACGCGCAGAGTGCCCCAGAGCTTGATGCGGCGGCTTCGACCGTAATCCATGAGGAAGATAAACGCTCTGGGGTTTTCAGAGATGTTTCCGAGCGAGATGTACTGACGATTACCGCCGAAGTCGGCAAAGCCCAGCGTCGTTTCGTTGACGACTTTGAGAAATCCAGGTGAGCCACCACGGTATTGAATGTAGGGCTGGCCTTCGGCGTTCGCTGTTCCCAAATAGAACATATCCAGATCGGAAAGGAACGCTTCGAGTTGTGGGGTGACCGTTGTCTCCCAACTGCCACCCGATTCCATGCGGGCATAGCTGGAGCGAGAGCCTTTCTCGGACTGGATCGCCTTCACGGCAGGCGTGAAGGCAATGTCGCTGAAAAACTCAAGCATGGCGGGAACCTCGATTTCGTATGGCCGGAAAAGACCCCGTTATAAGTCCGACGGGGCAGGCAGTTGTTATCGTACGGTGGGAATTCCGGCGTCGTCCGCTGGGCGTGAACCGGCGGCCGGCCAATGGAATTTGCGTTCCGATTCTTCGATAGCCACGTCGTTGATACTCGCTTCCCGACGACGCATCAGACCTTCTTCGTCAAACTCCCAGAGTTCGTTTCCGTAGGCTCGGAACCACAGGCCATGGGCGTCGTGATACTCGTACTGAAAACGAACAGCGATCCGGTTTTCGGTGTAGGTCCAGAGTGATTTGGTGAGCCGGTAGTCGAGTTCCCGTTCCCATTTGCCAGCCAGAAACTTCCGAATGTGATCCCGCCCCCGCAGGAACTGGTCGCGGTTCCGCCACTCCGAATCTGCCGAATAGGCCATTGAGACTCGCTGTGGGTCACGGCTGTTCCATGCGTCTTCGGCAGCTCGCACTTTGGCCGTGGCGGATTCTAAAGTGAACGGTGGTCGGATTGCGGTCATTGAGTTCTCCATGAATGTTGGTGATCGAAGAAAAAGAGGGAGCCTGTTTTCAGTCAGGCTCCCTGTGAAAGAGCAGGCGACTTAGAGCAGGGAGCGAGGGATCACTCATTCAGTTGCTTATCAAGGAAGTCTCGAATCAGCGTTGAGATCAATGCTCCGTCTTCTTCAAGGGCGAAATGGCCGGTATCGAGCAGGAGGTGAAACTCCAGA
>CALFOL010000116.1 GCA_937919915.1 uncultured Planctomycetaceae bacterium | reverse complement strand
AAGCGAAGGAATGGAAGACCGACCCCAAGACGGACATCGCCGTCGTAAAGATCGCATCTTCCACCAGCCTGCCCGTGGCCTCCATCGGAAACAGTGACCAACTGGACATCGGTGACTGGGTCATCGCTGTTGGAGCACCTTTCGGACTGGATCAAACCGTCACGGCGGGCATCATCAGTGCCAAGTCGCGAGGCATCGGCATTACGGCTCGGGAAGAGTTTCTGCAGACAGACGCGGCGATCAACCCTGGCAACAGCGGCGGACCGCTGGTGAATCTGAACGGGGAAGTTGTCGGGATCAATACGGCCATTTCCAGCACAACCGGAGGCTATCAGGGCATCGGCTTTGCCGGGCCTGCGAACCTGGCTCGCTGGGTGGGCGATGAACTGATGGCTCACGGAACCGTTCAACGAGCGTTCCTCGGCGTTGGCATTCAGTCGGTCGATAGTACTCTGTCAAAGCAGCTTGGCCTCAGCACTGTCAAAGGCGCTGTGGTGACGGATGTTCGTGACGGCAGTCCTGCTGCGACGTCTGGTCTGCAGAGCGGTGACGTGATCGTGGAATTTGACGGAGTGAACATCGGTAGCCCTCGCGATCTGCAGGGGCGAGTCGAACGCGCTTCGCTGAAGGATACTCACAAGCTGGTGGTGATTCGCGATGCCAAGACGATGACTTTGGATGTCAACGTTCAGGCCATGCCTGCCAACTTGATGGTAGCTGGTGAATCAGGCGGCAGTGCTGAGAAGTCGCAGACTGAATTCGAAGACATCGGCCTGCAGTTATCTGACCTGACAGCAGATGTTGCCAAACAGCTTGGCATGGACGGTGTCAGCGGCGTGGTGATCACCGGAGTCAAACCCGGCAGTGCGGCCGACAAGGCCGGATTGGAAGACGGCATGGTGATTTCGAAAGTCGGTCACACGATGGTGGACAGCCTGGACGACTTCCGAACCGCGACGAAGTCAGCATCAGTGAAGGATGGAGTCCTGATGCTGGTGCGAGCCGGCGATGCCTCCCGGTTTGTCGTTGTGAAGAGTTAGTGATGACGTCCTGCCTGTGTCCTCGGCGCTGCCAGCGTCGAGGACTGCTTTCTTCCCGGCCGGCGCATAACGCTCTGAGCAGAAGCTGGCCCGCAATCTGTGCCAGACCGTCGTGCCGGGGAGATTTTTGATCATTTTTGAATCGCAATTTCGAACGTGCCTCACCTCCCGGTCCGACACAACCTCTGAACTGATTGACATCACAGGATGAGCACCATCAGAGGCTGTCGAGCCGGGTGGGTTTTATCCGATCTCATTTACGCCTCAGCCCAGGGAGTCTGATCATGATCGCCTCAGTCGAACACAACCTGCACGACCTCGCAGAAACGCCGATCGAATTCATTCCATCTGGCGACTTTACAAAGTCCAACGCAAAGAAGCAGATCCTCGCTGATGCTCCGCCGTCACTTCCCGAACGCGACATTCGACCAGGCCAAAGCGAATTCGGAATCTACTTCGGCACAGCCTGCCGTCTGCCGTTACTGACACGCGACGAAGAGATCTACTACTTCCGTCGCATGAATTTCCTCAAGTGGCGAGCTGAAACGCAGCGACATGCGCTGAATAAGTCGCGACCATCACAAAAGAAGTTGCGACAGATCTCGACTGACCTTGAACTGGCCACTCACGATTTACAATTCATTGCGGAACACAACCTGCGACTGGTGGTTCCTCTGGCAATGAAGGCGGAAGCTAACGGCCTTCCGGTCTGGGAAGCGATCAGCGAAGGCAACACGGCACTACTGCGAGCCATCCGCAAATTCGATTACTCGCGGGGCTTTCGATTTTCGACGTATGCCACCTGGGCCATCACACGTTCACTATCACGCTGCGATCAGACAAACCATCGCGATCGAAATCGCTTCACACCCACAGAACCAACCGCACTGACGCAGCATCCAGAAGATATCGAAAGTCAGACGGCAGAAGAGACTCGTCATCGAACCACCCTTGCTGCCGTTAAGCACTTGCTGGCGTCGTTGGACAAAAGGTCGCAAACGGTACTCAGCCTGCGTTATGGACTCAACGCCGACAAAAATCCGATGACACTAAAGGATGTCGGTGAACGTTTCGGCGTCTCGAAGGAACGCATTCGACAAATCGAAATGGCGGCGATCAAAGTTCTGGAATCACAGGCCCAAAAGAACGGTGTCGGCGACAGTTTTATGCTGTAACGGAATTGTTTCGAATGTTGTCGACTTACAGAGGAAGTCGGTCGCCCATCCGAGAACGGCTGCGAGTTGTTCCATCGCCCAATAATGGCCGCGAGTAAACCATGATTGCGCCCCTGTTTGCAGCCATCAGCGACTCCCGATGTCATTTTGGCACGCGATCTGCCGTGCAAGACTGTATGACTGCCGCCTGATGCCGTGCCCGTGATTTTGAAAATCGACTTCTGATCTGGACGCTGGACGTTGCAATTGCTGGCCGACGAAATGGTTGCTCTTGAAGTCGTGGACTCCATTTGTCCGGAGACAGTTCGCCAGACTTTAAAAAAACAAGATGACAAAGCGGAATATCGAGTATTGGGTGATCCCGCCGGAGCAGGACGCGGAATTTATTGCGTGTATCGAAGGGGTGCTCGAAACCTAGGCAATTGCCTACGATTCTCAGCATCCTGTGCTGTGCATGGATGAGCAACCGGTGCAGTTGCTCAAGGAAACACGTGTCCCCATTGCCGCGACGAAAGATCATGGCAAGAGAGTGGACTACGAGTACGAACGTAATGGAACGGCAAGTATTTTTATGTTTGCACAGTTAGTTGTACAGCGTCACTCGCGACAACGCTCCGGCTGTTTTGCTGCTTTGATCTTCAGCGAGACGGGCGGTCGTGTGATTGGGATTTTCCGGCGGCACAAACCTGTCCAGCCGTGGACGGAATACTACCATCAGCATCAGTGGCAGATACCACAAAACATAAGCCCCGACGTCTTCCGGATACCACAACTGAGCGGCAACGATGAGCGCTGTCGTGTTTGCCAGCAGGTTTTCCAAGTTGCGTTTTCGAGGAATCACAGTCATTGCAACCAGCATCACGAAGAATACTGCGGCCAGGGTGATTCGCAGGTAAGACTGACCAATCGCATACTCAGGCAACGGCGATGCCGCATCAAACAAACGGTACACCGTCCAGTTTGCGGTCATCACCAGTTTGTTAACAAACGAATCCGTGGTTTCAGACGTCAACGCGAACGTCATTAGTACCAATGCGGCGACGGCTCCCAGTGACAGGCCGAATCGCAGTGCTCCTTTTCTTCCGTAAAATACGGCCCACAAAGGCAACAGGAAGACGGCGAAGAACAATGTGCCACAGGCCAGTCCCAGCAGGACGCCTGCAATCGCCGGTTTTCGGTAACTGGCGAAAGCCCACGTTAAGCACGCCCCGGGCATCACATGACTCACTTCATGTACGTTGTACGCGGTACACGGCAACAGCACATACAGGCAACTCATAGAAAACCCAAGCTGCAGGCTGCAAAAATGTTTTTTGCCGATGTACAGCAGGCCCAGCACGACAGCCGTGTGAGCCATCACGACAAGAATCTGAGCGATGAGAGTTTCCGTTGGTGATTTTTTCGCATCGGAGTTCACCTGCGACGAATCAACTCGCCCTGAAAGTTCAACGACCTTGGCCAGCGTCGCCGCGGCCATTGTTTCCGTTGGTGCGGGAGTAGAAGCCGGTTCTTTTCCAGCTTGCTGAGGCGATGATTCTTTATGTTCCAGCAGCGCTTTGCCAGCTTCCACGGCGTCGACGTTTTCTCTGGGTGGCTCTTTCAGGAAGACGCCTGTCATCAGAATGGAAAAAGCGGGCACGAACAAAAACGTCAGTCCGGCCTGATTGAGGTTCTGTTCGAGTCGCGGTCTTCGAGTCAGCGATTCATCAAACATCAAACGCACAACCAGCATCGCGGACAACGCCAAGCCGATCACTGTACTCCAGCGATACAACGGACTCACAAGCTGCGGGTGATCGGCATTCTCAACATCAATGGACATTGCGGATTCTGATTCGCCAGCAACTGCTTGTGAGGAATCTCCCGCAGGTTCGACGTTTGGGCGTGACGCAGCTGACACGACCAGTGCAGTTGACAGGGACAACAGCAACACCAGGTCCAGGTTGCGTACGGCCAGTAGACGCGAAAATCTAAAGAAAACGGCGGTTAACAGAACGGCAACGTACAGCAGCCATTGCGCACTCTCGGTGCGGGCAAACAAGAATTGATCGTGTTCCATAATAAATACGAACCGATGAAGCGTGAAACTTCGTATCTGTTGACATCATGCATGATTCAACAGAACCTCACGCGTGTCGAGGTACGCAATGACGCAGCAGCCTTTCTGCGCCGACCCGGCAGTACTTCCTTAACGCATTGGACGAGTTCTCAACGTTTTTGGCAAGTAAATAGACCCGGAGATTCCCTATATCGTGCCAACTTAGAAGTCAGGGGAGCAAGGCAAAGTTTCCGGATTACAACGATTTATGGCCAATCGTCGACTTTCAGCCGCAGCGCACGTGTTTTCTGCGTTGGCCGCGAAAAAACGCGAAGTCATGGACTGGAAGTTCGTCCAGCGCTCAAAAACGAACGCCGGTAGCACTGCAAACTCTGGTTAAGTGTGCGTCAGAATTTTGCGACGAGGTCTCCGCCGCCAGCTTCCAGCAATTTCGCGGCGACCTGCCGACCCAGAGCATCCGCTGCGTCCGCACTGGCCGATCCCTCAGCTTCCAGACGACGGGTTCCGTCGGAACTCAACAGCACAGCCTGCAACCGGAGTTGACCATTTTCGAGATCGGTCAGTGCTCCTAAAGGAGCATGGCATCCAGCTCGCAGTTCACGAAGCAACGAACGCTCTGCTGTCACGCAGGCGAGAACTTCAGTGTTCGTGACTAGCGCTAACGCCTTTCGGACTCGCTCGTCATCCGTGCGGCATTCAATTCCGATGGCCCCCTGACCGATGGCCGGCAGCATGGCCGGCGCGGCCAGCAACATGGAAATTCGATCCTGCAATCCGAGACGTCGCAGCCCGGCTTCCGCCAGCACGATCGCATCGTACTGTCCTTCGTCCAGCTTACGAATTCGAGTATCCACATTACCGCGAATCTCTTCCATGTTCAGGTCGGGACGAATGTGCAGTAGTTGTGCCTGGCGTCGAGGACTTCCAGTACCTAGCTTCGCACCACTCGGCAATTCGTCCAGCGATGACATGTCGGCACCGTTCGGCAGCAATATCGCGTCGAATTTGGGAGCTCGATCCGGCACGCCAGCCAATGTCAGACCGGCTGCCGATTCAGTGGGAAGATCCTTGAGGCTGTGGACGGCAATGTCTGTTTCACCTGCCAGCACAGAATGCTGAACTTCACGAGTAAAGACACCGGTCCCTCCAAACTGTCGCAGAGCATCGGTCTGATTCTGATCACCTTGTGTCGTGACGTGAATAATCTCGACGGTCACATCCGGACACGCTGCATTAAGCAGTAATCTGATATGCTCCGCCTGCCACAGGGCAAGTTTGCTGGAACGAGTTGCAATACGAATGGGAGAGTCTGACATCAGGAGTTTCTGACAA
>CALFOL010000115.1 GCA_937919915.1 uncultured Planctomycetaceae bacterium | reverse complement strand
CAGCACCCAAGTAAAGTAGAATGTCCCCTTTTGCCTTCTCCCTTTTGCCTTCTCAGCGCCGTCCCTCGAAATACGAAGGCGACCGACATGCCATTGTGGTCGATCCCGTGAACCGAGTTCTTTACGAGTTATTTACGTTCGGAAAGAACAGCGACGGTTGGGCCGCCGGGCAGGCGTCGACCTTCGACCTGAAGACCAACAGGCTGAAGCCGGATGGCTGGACGTCTGCCGACGCCGCCGGTCTGCCGATCTTTCCCGCCGTCGTCCGCTATGACGAACTGCAACGTGGAATGGTTGAACATGCGATGCGAGTAACAGTACGTCGTTCGCACCGCGCCTATGTGCACCCCGCGACGCATTACGCCAGCTCGCTGACCGATGAGAACTTGCCGCGAATGGGTGAACGACTGCGACTGCGAGCCGACTTGGACATCAGCGAATTCTCGCCGCCGGTCCAGTCGATCCGTAAGGGCTTGAAACGATACGGCATACTGGTCGCCGACAATCGAATCGACTGGGCGATCTGCGTCGCACCGGACCCGCGCATCCCCATCCTGCACGAGGAACTCCGCAGGGTGAAAGGGGCGGACTTTGAAGTCGTTGTCGCACCGTAAACGACGGACGATTTCTGCGGAGCAAGAGCGATTTATGAGACGCTTCACTGATGAGATGTTACACTACTTAGCCGCCTTGACGATCCCACCACAGCACCACGAATGCCAACCAACAGTCTGCGTATGAAAATTCTGCACTTCATCTCCGCCACCGTGTGGCTGAACGTCTCGTGCGTCACGGCTGCCGACTTTCCGGTCGTTGCGTGCGAGTTTGTCCAGAAGCACTGCGCTGAATGCCACGACAGCAAGACGGCCGAAGGCGATTTTCGGATCGATCTGCTCGGGACAGATTTGGCGGACGAAGCGGACCACCAACGTTGGGCACGAGTACTCGGGCGAGTCCAAAACGGAGAAATGCCGCCGGCGAACGTGGAGGATCGGCCTGCGGCAGCGGAGAGTGCGGTTGCGTTGCAAGCCCTGAGGCTGGCGTTCGAGGAACAGGCGAAAGCGGATCGCGCCGATGGTGGTCGAGTTCGCACGCGGCGGCTGAATCGGCTGGAATATGAAAACACGGTTCGCGACTTGCTGGGTGTTCACACGCCGCTGCAGGATCTTCTGCCGGAAGATGATCTGGCCGACGGGTTCAGCAACAACACCGGAGCGCTCAGCATTTCGCCCGTCCATATTCAGCAGTACATGGCAGCGGTCGACATCGCGTTGCGCGACGCGACCGTGCGTCAGGCTCGGCCAGAAACGAAGACGCATCGGTTCTCTTACACACATGAGGACGAGAATCCTTTCCATGGACACGCGCACAACAAGTTGCAGTGCAATTTGCGCGGCGAGGATCTGCATTTCTTCCTGCCGACACATATCGAGGTCCCTGCTTACCTGCGCCAGTTCGAAAAGCTCACGAGGCAGGCTCCGGGGCGATATCAGATCAGGCTCACCACTGAGGCTCGCGATACAAACGATGGCGAAGATCTGGCTTACAGCGTCTGGGTCGCTGCGGGTGGAAAGCGGCGCGAGTTGATTGGCTATTTCGATGCGGTGCTCAACAAGCCAACGTCTATCGAGCTGACCCGTTACTTCCAAAGCAACGAAACGATCATCATCGCGCCCTACCGGATGGATAAAGTTCGCACGGACGCGGGATACAGTGTCTATCTGCCTGACAAGCAAGAGAAGATCCCGGAAGGTTGGCATCACATCAACAATCCCCACCCGCCGATCGCCACAGTCGGTCCCGCGATCGTGGTCAAGCCCGTCGACATCACCGGGCCACTGCTGGAAAGCTGGCCGCCGGAGGGGCATCGCCTGCTTTACGGGGACGCGGAACTCGTGGCGGTCGCCGAAGTTGCGAAAACGGCACGCGTGACAGAGACAATCCGCCGTAGCCCGCTGACAGTTCAGCCAACCAATGATGACGCCGCGAAAGCTCAGTTGTTGATCTACATGCGTCGCGCGTTTCGGCGTCCCGTCAGTACTAAGGAAATCGACAGGTACTATGCACTCGTGAGGACGCGACTCGATCAGGGCGAATGCTTCGAGATGGCGATGAACGCGGCTCACCGCGCCGTTTTGTGTTCGCCGCATTTCCTGTTTCTGGTCGAAGACGATCCGCTGCTTAACGATTTTGAACTCGCTTCGCGGCTTTCGTATTTCCTCTGGCGAACTTCGCCGGATGCGACACTTCGTGATCTCGCGGCAAAGGGTGAGCTGTCGAAGCCAGAAGTACTGCGACGAGAAACCGAGCGATTGATCAGTTCGCCGCGGTTCGCCTCTTTTATCAACGACTTTCTGAATCACTGGCTGAACCTGCGAGAGATCGAAGCAACGACGCCGGACCGTGATCTGTATCCGGAGTATTTCGCCAGTTACCACGACGGCACCCAGGACTTCCTGCTGCACCAATCGATCGTCCGCGAAACCCGTGCGTTCGTTGGCGATCTGATTGCACGCGATCTCGGGGTCGAACAGCTGGTCAAATCACCCGACACATTTCTTAACCAACGTCTTGCCGAGCACTACGAACTTCCGCCGGTACGCGGCACTCAACTGCGACGAGTCACACTGCCAGCCGACAGTGTGCGTGGTGGTTTGCTGACTCAGGCGAGCATTCTGAAAGTGACGGCCAACGGAGCAAACACGTCACCCGTGGTGCGTGGTATCTGGATTCTGGAAAGGATTCTCGGTACGCCCGCTCCGCCTCCACCGCCGAATGCTGGTTCAATCGAACCCGACACCCGCGGCTCAACAACGATTCGTGAACAACTGGCGAAACACAAAGCCAACAAGACCTGTGCCGGTTGCCATCAGAAAATCGATCCGCCCGGTTTCGCTCTGGAGGCCTTTGATCCCGTGGGTCGTTACCGCGAGTTCTACCGCACCACGGAACTGGGCGAGAAGCTGGACGATGCTCAAACCTGGTACGGTGCTCACTACGGCCACGTGAAGTATCTGAAAGGCGCCGATGTTGATTCCACTTCGGTGCTGGCGGATGAGACTGCGATCCCGGGGATCATCGTTTATAGAGAGATTCTTGCGACGAAGCCTGAGCAGCTCGCTCGGAATTTTGTCGATAAACTTGTGACGTATTCGACGGGCGTTCACACGAGCCCCGGCGATGCGTTGGAGATTGACTCCATATTGAAACGGACCGAGCCGAAGAACTTCGGCCTGAAAACACTGATCATCGAAGCTGTGCAGAGCGAACTATTCACCCACAAGTAGAGACCCGGCACCATGAAACCACCAATCCCCCGACGCCTGTTTTTGAAAAGCTCAGGTGTTGCAATGGCTCTGCCGTTGCTCGAATCCATGCTGCCTACAACCGCGAGTGCGGACGACGGTGCCAGGCCGCCACGGCGAATGGTTTGCATCGGCACGCCCTTCGGATTCGACCCGACGGCATTCGTTCCACTGAAGGCTGGACGCGATTACGAAATGCCTTCGCACCTGAAACATCTGGAAGAGTTCCGCAACGACTTTACCGTCATGAGCGGGCTGAGCCACCCGAACACCGGTGGCGGCGGCCACAAAGCGGAAGCCGTCATGCTGACCGGCGCGCCGTACCCGGACTACTCGTACAACTTGAAAAACACTATCTCAGTTGATCAAGCCTTCGCCAGTCACGTCCGCGGGCAGACTCGATACGAAAGTCTGACCCTGACGACTTATGGCGGTTCACTGTCTTCCACCGCCAACGGAGTCTCGATTCCCGCGATCGATCGGCCGTCGGAAGCGTTTAAGAAGCTGTTTCTGGCGTCAACGCCCGCCCAGGCAGAAGAGGAGATTCGCAGGATCGACGAAGGACGCAGTATGCTTGACTTCGTCAGCGCCGAGGCGAAGCAACTGAACACGAAGATCAGCTCCGCTGACCGCCAGCGAGTCGACGAGTATTTCCACAGCGTCCGCGATGTCGAACGCCAGTTGAAGATGGGGCGTGAATGGGTCAACCGGCCGAAGCCAGAGCCTATCGGTAACTCACCAAACGACGTTGGTAACAACGCACAGCAAGCAGCGAAGTTTCGGCTCATGGTCGACATGATTCATCTCGCACTGGTGACGGATTCGACTCGCGCCATCAGCATTCGGACATTCGGGATGCACCACGATCTGTCGCATCATGGAAAGGAAGCGAAGAAACTCGAAGCGTGTCGCAAGGTGGAGCTGGAGCTGATTCAGACGTATGGCGGATTGTTACGAAAACTCAAGGAATCGAAAGAAGCAGGGGGCACGCTGCTCGATGGGACGATGGTGATGATGATGAGCAACCTGCGCGACGGCAACACGCATTGGACCTACAACCTGCCCGCAATCCTGGCCGGCGGTGGTTTCAAACACGGGCAACATCTGGCGTTCAATCAGCCGTACCTTGAAGAGATCGCGGAAGAACTGAATCCGACTGAAGGAAAGCCGAACACAGGCCAAAAGGAAATCCCAGGCATGGGCAAAGATCAGCAGCCTCTTTGCAATCTCTACACCTCGATGCTGCAACGCGGTGGCGTGAAGACAGACAGATTCAGCACCGCGACCGGGCCGCTGAAGGGGCTCGATTTTGCGTAACGACCACGCCGTCCTCCGAGAACTTCAATGTCCCAAACACGAAGAAGATCAACAGTACTCCTTGCACCGATCCT
>CALFOL010000114.1 GCA_937919915.1 uncultured Planctomycetaceae bacterium | reverse complement strand
AGTTATTGTAATTTATTTATAAGCCACTGCTTAGCTTGCGATTTTCGCACCAGACAAAACGACTGCACGGAACCGGTATGATGGTTTACAAAACACTGTTAACGTGTCGAATAGGTCATATGTAACGATCGTGAGGTCACTGCAATTCGCTCACCAGCCCGAGAAAGCAGCCGGGGCGAAGACTGCATGCGCAAGAAGAAAGAGCGGTGATCTCTCACCGCTCTCCGAAGCTCGTTTCTGGATTCGCCTACAGCGTATTGCTCTGACTTGTGGCCCTGGGCACGCGTTTCGATCGAAGAAAGCCTGCGCCCGCGAGCGTGGACCGTTCACAACAATAAGTCAACTGCTCTAAGCTAAGCGAGAGGCCTGCTACTTTTTCGGAATCTTCAGTTCCTTCAATTGCGCGACGAGGTCTTCGCCGTGGCTGCCTGCTTTGACCTGTTTGTCAATGTGCAGGATTTTTCCATCTTCGCTGATGACAAACGTCCAGCGTTCCGGGAAGTCGCGGCCTTCATGTACCACGCCGTAAGCTTCGGCGACTTTCTTCTCCGGATCACTCAGAATCGGATAATCCAGATCCATGCTCTTCGCAAAGTCCGTATTCTTCTGGACGCTGTCACAACTCGCGGTGAAGTAAGCGACTTTGTATTCTCTGATTTCTTCGCCGTTCGCACGGAACGACAGACATTCTTTGGTTCAGCCACCGGTAAAGGCTTTGGGGTACCAGGCAACAACAACTGCTTGCTTGCCTTTGAAGTCGGCCAGCTTGTGAGTTTTTCCATCGCTACCTGTGAGTTCGAAAGCGGGTGCTGGATCACCGACTTTCAAATCTGCGGCTTCCGACATTCCGAGTCCTCCAGCCAGCAGCATGCCGGCAAACATTAGTGCAAGACATCGCTTCATTGTTGATGTTCTCCTGCGTGAAAAAGAAACAGTCAATACGTGACTGCGTGAGTGTAACGTCAGCAACTGCTGATAACCGGTGAACGCTCGGGGCGTGAGATATTGGTGTCACGCTCCACAACAATTCCTCAGCGACCATCAGTCAACGGCAACTGCTGCCCTCTATTGTTGCCGGAATGTCCGTATCATCGCTATCCTGACGGCATAATTGCTGCTCAAATTTCAGAAACGCGGAGCAACGTTCCCCGCGAAAACATTACCATCAGGAATGACGATGCAACTTGAACACCAAATTGCCGATTTTCTGGCGGGGCAGCCCTTCGCTGTCGTCGGAGCGTCCAGCGATCGCCGTAAGTATGGCAACAAGGTGCTACGGTGCTTTAAGCAGCATTCACTGGATGTTGTGCCCGTTAATCCAAACGCATCGGTTGTCGAAGGTCTGATCGCAGTGACTGCACTGGCAGATTGCGTAACGTTGCCGCATGCCATTTCGATTATCACGCCGCCGAAAGTCACAGAAGACATTGTGCGACAGGCAATCGAACTGGGCATCCAGCATATTTGGATGCAACCGGGGGCCGAAAGTTCGACGGCAGTCCAGTTATGCCGGAATGCTGGCTGCAACGTCATTTTTGGCGGACCATGCGTGTTGGTCGTGCTGGGGTATCGTGAATCTGCAGAATGAAGCATCACTGTTGTGCTTTCCGCGCGAAAGTAACGTGGTCACACGGCATAATGTCCCGCTTGTCTTCATGGTCATCCGCATTAACAGCCTGTAAGAACTGTTCGTCCCCAATGTCCAGAGTGTTCAGAGCCCTGATCGCCAGGCCATGGTGGTCATTGATGATGGTGGTGGTAGGAGCAATACCAGTCGCCAGCGGCGCGTGGTGGATGAGGATCGATTTTTCGCCCGAACAGGTCTACGTCGGTAACGGCGATGCCGTGGAATTCTGCGAAGAGCACAAGCAACTGTTCCGCTTTGAAGACACCTTGATTCTGGTGCTGCTTGAATCGACAGACAACACGACGTTGCTGCGAGAAGACTGTATGACGTGGATGAAAGAATTCGCGACAGAAGCGGAACAGCTGGGTGGTGTCCGAGCCGTAACCTCCATTGCGACTCTGAAACGGCCCCGAATTTCGCTGACAGGCGACAAGCGTCTAACGTGGACACCGCTGTTCTCCGACCAGATGTACGCGGACGCGGACTACCTGCAACGCTGCTTCGAACGCATTCCACTGCTAAACGACACACTGGTCAGCAAAGACCAGCAGCTGATGATGACCTTGATCGACGTGGATCCCGCCGACCGCACGATCAGCAAAGCCACGGAGCGGATTGTCGCCATCGAAGCACTCCTGGCGGCGCGGGAGTCGCCCGAAGGAACTCAGACGTTTGTTTCCGGCGTCCCCGAGATCCGTGTTGATGTCATCCGCAGTATCATTGCCGACCAGGTCCGCATGGTTCCGGTGTGTACAGCCCTGTTTCTGTTGGTTTCGTTGCTGATGTTTCGCAGTCCGCTGGTGACAGCACTGTCGATGCTGGCGGTGCTGACATCCGTCGGGCTGACGGTCGGTCTGATGGGATGGTTTGGCGTAACGTTTTCCGTCATGAGCAACATGATCCCTGTGTTGGTGCTGATTATCGGTGCGGCGAACAACGTTCATATCCTCAGCCGATTTCAGGTCGAAATGCGTCAGAACGACGCCGACGTTCCAACCTGTGCATTGATCACCATGCAGGAAATGGGGAAGACCTGTTTTCTGACACTTGCCACCACGGCGATCGGTTTCGGCAGTCTGCTGATCGCCGAAGCGGACCTGCTGAAATCCCTGGCCATTCAATCGGCCGCAGGCATGGCGTGCTGCTATGTCAGTCTGATGCTGATGATGGCTCCGACCCTGGTAATCTGTGGTTATCGTCTGTGTCCTTTTCGCAAACCTGCCGACACGGACTCAGGCAAAGACGCGGCGCTGACGCAGACGTTGAACGCCTCGTCCCGACTGCAGGGAATGTGGTCGGTTTTCGGCGGCTGGATCGGACGTCATGCAGCAACGATTGTGGTGCTGCATCTGCTGTTGGGAGCGTGGACGCTGTACAGTTGTCGAGACATGGTGATCAATTCGTATATGTTCGAAACATACGACGGCGATCATCCGACGATGGAAGTGGTACGCAAGATGGACGAGAAAATGTCCGGGCTGATCTCCCTGGAAGTCCAGTTGACCGCCGATACGGGTCAGCGTTTCCTGGAAGCTGATGTTGTTCTGGCTTTGGCAAATGTGCGACAGTTGCTGCCTCAGGATGGACGCATCACGTTTTATCGCGACTACGTTGAATTTCTGTCGGAATTTGATCGCGGTCGACTTTTGAGCGAAGATCCTGACGAAGTGAAATCATCACTGAACCGCGTGAAGCTGGTGCTGAAGCAACTGGATGATCCGACGGTCACTTCCGCATTCATCGGCACGGACCGTCCGGTCGCGCGTGTTATGATGCGGATTCGGGATATTGGCAGTGCAGGAATGCAGCAGCTGTTTGCTGAAGTGGAGACCGTGCTGCAGAAAGAACTACCACAGGACATCAAATACCGTCTGACCGGAGACGCCTACCTGCATGCTGTGTGTATGGATGTCTTTGTGCGCGACTTGTTCTACTCACTCGTCGCAGCTTCCGGCGTAATCTTTCTGCTGATCACACTGTTGTTCCGATCGTTACGAATCGGCCTGATTTCGGCGATTCCGAACATGCTGCCCCTGATCATGACGCTGGGGTACATGCGTTTGCGTGGTTATGAGCTCACCGCGGGGAACGTCATCGTTTTTGCGATCAGTCTGGGAATTGCCGTCGACGACACGATTCATTTTCTGGCACGCTATCGCGACGAACGGAAGACGGCAGCGCCGCTGGATGCAATTCGCGGAACATTGTCAACGAGCGGTCGAGCGATCGTATTGACCAGTATGTTGGTCGTGAGCGGCTTGAGTGTGCTGATCTTCTCGGACTTCGTCCCGACTCGTCGCTTCGCAGAATTGACCGCCATCACCATGTGTGCCGCATTACCCGGAGACTTAATTCTGCTTCCAGCGCTGTTGCAGTTGTTCTCAGGGCGAGCAAAGTCGCAGGATTCTGAAAGAACTTCAGAAGAAACTTAGACGCCCACGAACGGACCATCGTCATCGCAATTCCTCTGTTTTCCGCAGGAACAGGCCTGAATCGGGCTCGCTGAAGGTACCTGAGTGGGGGCGAAATCGATCAGCCCCGGTTCCGAGAACTCCGGAGCCCCTCTGGTTTTTCACGTTACCTTGGCATAGAACTTAAAAAAACCGTAAGATTTTGGCAACGTTCGCCGAACTGAAACTGAACTGCTAACGTCAAAAACTGCAGTTCGTCAGCGAATACATCCTGAGAAAACCGATTGTCGGTCTGTCCAGGGCTTCATTACCAGACTAAGGAGGAAACCATTAAACGATCTCGCCCCACCGCGGCACCTACACGCGATCTGCCGCGTATGAATGATCGCATCCGTATTACTCCAGTTCGAGTCGTCAATGCTGACGGCGAAATGCTGGGGGAAATGGAAACTGAGAAAGCACTCGTCATTGCGCAGGAACAGGGACTCGACCTTGTCGAAGTCAGCCCTGAAGCTCGTCCACCTGTTTGTCGAATCATGGACTACGGAAAAGTTGTCTATCAGCGACAAAAGAAAACCGGTGGCCCCAAACAACACAAGACACAACTCAAACAGCTTCGTCTGCGCGCCAAAACAGGCAAGCACGACATCGAAGTCAAAGTCACCAAGGCACGCGAGTTCCTGGCGCGTCGTGACAAGGTCAAGATTAACGTCATGTTCCGTGGGCGAGAAAACGCGCATCATGACCGAGGTCGCGAAATGCTGGATGAGATCGTGAAGTCTCTTGAAGACGTCTCGACGGTTGAGCAACATCCGCGTATGGAAAGTGGACGCATGATGTCCGTCATGCTGGCACCCACTGCCAAATAGCTGGTGATGGCACGACCACCAGGTCTGCTGTGACGTACAATAGAAACATCGAAACGAGTTGGCAGTCGCCAACTCGTTTTTTTGTTGCGATACGATGGCGTTGCAACGTTCGCCGATCGATTACTGATCAAAGTAATCTCGCAGTGTCGGCGGTCGATCCCCGGATAGACGCGACAATAACGACGTCAGCATTGAGCGACGTACGGACCGTATTCTTTGGTCTCGACTGAACTTTAGCAGGTCAATCAACAGCCCATCAGCAGATGCGTATCGGTCCGGCGGATGCTTGGCGATGCAATTCAGAATAATGGTCTCCAAACCTTTCGGAATATCCGGTACCAGGATGCGAGGACGCTCCGGATCCTGCTCCAGGATCAACTTAATCATCTCCTCTTCGTTGGTGGCATCGTAGGCGTGTCGCAACGTCACCAGTTCGTACAGCGTAATCCCCAGCGAATACACGTCGCTGCGGGCGTCGTGGACGCCGACCAATCGTTCCGGTGCCATGTATCTGAGCGTTCCCATCAAGCGGCCAGCCAATTCCCCGCCCTGCGGCTCCATCGAGCCGGATAGACCAAAGTCTGTAATCCACAGCCGACCATCGTTGTCCAGCAACAGGTTTGCCGGCTTGATGTCGTTGTGTAGTATCTTATGACTATGAGCATATCGGAGTGCCTGCGCTGCCTGCATGGCAATTTGCGTGAAGCCTTTCCACGACTTCGAAGTCAGCTTCTTTCGTTTCTGAGTCGCGTCGGCTACCTGCGTTTCGGTCTGGATGGCGGGCATCGCCATACTGGACACAAAGCCGTTCGGTTTGGCTGACTCCATGCGTTCGATTTCGTCCTGATACATCACACCATCGACTTCACGCAGTCGCTTAATGATCACATCCAGTCCGATCCCGTTCACGAACTGCATCACGTAATAGCAATAGCCATGTTCCTGCCCAAAACGAAAAACGGGAACGATGTTGCGGTGCCGTAACCTCGCAGTTGTGCGAGCTTCTTCTTCAAAGCGTCGCTGCCATTCTGGAACGATGGACACACGCCACGGCAGAACTTTTACTGCCACTAAATGGCCGGTCCCGGCTTCTCGCCCCTGAAAGACAACTCCCATGCCTCCGCGGCCGAGCTCGCACAGCAGTTCGCAGCGTCCCAATCGCGTAAAAGGAAACCGCTCCGGCATGTTGCGCCGAATCGAAGCTGCTTCCGTCTGCACGCGAGTCTGCTCTAACAACGCAAGAACGGGAAACGAATCACGAATCGTGGCTGCATGTTGCGGGTAGCGCCGAGCATAGTTTTCGACAGAAGGTCGCTCTCCCCCTCGAAATTCGGCCACAAACTGGCTGGCAACAACCTCAACGTCGCTGCGTGCTCGCAGTTCCGCGTCGCCGATGTGCTCTGGCAGTCCGAGCAGTTGGAAGTCAGTCTCTTCGGCGGGGTCATTCATGGAAGCGTTTTCGGAACGGCCGGATCAATCACCACAATTCGATGCTGAAGTTGAATAAACAGATGCGTGTCAGGTATCAAAATATGGTTGACAGATCGCTCTTCCAGTGTAAACGCAAATCGTCGGCAGGAATCGGTCTATTGATCCAAAAATCCGGGCAGGGCCGTCAGAACGCCTTTCAGACGACCTAATGCTCGCATATACCGGTCGCTGGCTGCCTGATCTGAAATAGCCAGAATCTGGGCGGTTTCGCGGTTCGACAACTGTTCGAAGTGGCGCAGGGCCAGAACTTCACGATCGACTTCGTTCATGCCTGCCAACGCGGTCTTCAGTTGTTCGGCCAGCTCTTCACGCAGAGCCGCCTGAGTTGGCGAGGTCAGATGGCCCAGTAGGTGAAACGACAGCGAGAACGACGTCGATTCAGAACTCCAGCCCCGATTGATCGAAAATTCCATCGCGGCATTGCGTTTCTGAGTGCCCATGTGACGACGGTGAACGTCGATCATGGTTTGACTGGTAATTAATCGAAACCAGACAAAAATGGAACGCGACGCATCGGCCAGAAAGTGATCTATTCGCTGTTCGGCGGAGATCCATGCTTCCTGCAGAATATCGTCCGCATCAACGCGCCCATGAAGTCGCGGATCCATGCGAAAGTTCACCATTCTCCAGAGCCTATCGCGGTGCTGAGAGAATAACTCCGCCAGCGCGTCTGTGTCTCCTTTGACGACGCGTTGGATGAGTTCCCGTTCATGTTCCGTATGAGCCACGGATGCTCCGTCTGCTAGAGGTGTTTCCGGGCAGGTGATCGCTGCATCACAGCTGGATTCAGTCCCAAAACTGGGTGGGCAGATCCCAAACCCGCAGGCATGGTCGTCGGTCGCACACTGAATTTGCAAGCGCAAATCAAAGAACCACGGCTGAGACTTTGTGTCTGCAAGCGGGGAGAATCCCCGGAACCTGCGGAAACAGCTTACTCTGTAGTGGCGACGGCGTCCCGCATCGGTACCATTCGCTTGAAAAGTTGTTTAATTCGCTGGGATTTTCGGTCATCGCACCTAAAAAGCAGGGTGCCGACCTCTCAGTCGAATCACTTTCCGGAGCTAGAAAATCGTGGCAGAATCAGTCGTTCTCGCATACAGCGGTGGTTTAGATACATCAGTCCTGGTCGGTTGGTTGCAGGACAAAGGCTACGACGTTCACTGCCTGTACGTTGAACTTGGGCAACCCTGCGAAGACCGCGAAGCCATTCTGCAGAAGGCCCTGAACATTGGCGCCAGGTCGTCGCTGCTGATCGATGTGCGCGAAGAAATGTGCCGCGACATTGCGTTCCCTGTGCTGCAGTGGCAGGCCAAGTACGAAAATATCTACCTGCTGGGAACTTCCATCGCCCGCCCGCTCATCGCCAAGGTCTGTCTGCAGCGGGCGCGAGAAGTCCAGGCCGTCGCGTTCGTGCACGGCGCCACCGGCAAGGGCAACGATCAGTGTCGTTTTCAACTTGCTGCAGAAGCTCTTGATCCCACAGTCAGGATCATCGCTCCATGGCGAATGCAGGAATTCCGCGACCTGTTTCCTGGGCGGACAGAAATGCTGGCCTATTGCGAAGACAAAGGTATTCCCGTCAAAGCGACTGCAAAGAAGCCATATTCCAGCGACGAAAACTGTCTGCACATCAGTTACGAAGCGGGGGATCTGGAAGACGTGGAGGTTGATGGCCAGACCGTCATCGATTTCGGCATGACCGTATCGCCTCAGCAAGCTCCTGATGCGGAAGAGTTTGTCACCATCGGTTTCGAATCCGGTGTTCCTGTTTCGATCAACGGCGAACCGAAAACGCCTGCTCAGATGGTTGAGGGGTTGAACACAATCGGTGGACGAAACGGTTGTGGACGAATTGACGTCGTCGAAAACCGATTCGTCGGCATGAAAAGCCGCGGCGTTTACGAAGCTCCAGGAATGACGCTGCTGTATGCCGCTCATCAAGCGATGGAACAGCTGACGCTGGACCGTGACCTGACTCACTTTCGCGATCGCCTGAGTCCCGAAGTGGCGGAGATGGTTTACTATGGCCACTGGTATTGCGCTAAGATGGATGCTCTGCTGGCATTCATCCGCGAGACGCAGAAGCCGGTGACCGGTGAAGTGAAGTTGTCATTATATAAAGGCAATGTTCGCGTCTGCAGTCGAACTTCACCGACCAGCCTGTACAACGCAGAAATCGCCAGCATGGAAAAAGGTGGCGACTATAATCAGGACGACGCGGGTGGTTTTCTTCGGATCATGGGACTGCCGTACCGAGTTCAGGGTTCTGTCCGACCTCGCGAATATTAGATTCCGGCGGTCCGCGATTTCCGAATGTTGCAGGTAAGTTCGTGTGTTTCAGCCGGACAGACATAAACCAGGGAACCGATTTGCGGTTCGTGAGAGACCTTCATGACTGATTCGCCAGCATCCTCAGAAAATCTTCCTCTGGACATTATTAAACCGCCAGTCTTCGGCTCTGGTGCCGAGCGGCCTGAAGAGCTGCCACCCGTTGAACCGCCGTCGGCCGGCTACATTGTCCAGTTGTTTCTGATCCCCGCACTGATCGTCATGGCGGTGGTTGGTGTTTGGGCACTTTTCGGCCAGCTGGCGGATTCAGAAACAGACTGGAAGCAGCTGACATCAGAACTTGGCAGCAGCAACGAACATCGCCGCTGGCGAGCCGCGTTGGGACTAGCGCAGGTTTTGCGAAACCAACAGATTGTTCCCGACGACAACGGTACACCGCTGGCCAAACAACCAGAAGTTGCCACTGCACTCGCGGACCTGCTGCGACAATCCCTGGCGTCGAATTCAACTCTGCAAGACGACATCAAGCATCAGGAGTTTCTGGCTCGTACGATGGGCTCACTGGATGTCGACGAAGTCGTGTTACCGGTGCTGGCGGATTCGCTGTCAACGGATCGAACAGGGGACGTTCGCAAAAGCAGCTTGATGTCGCTCGCGATGATCGCCAGTCGACACTTGACCGAGCAGGCGGAAGCTCTGGACACGACTGTCAAGAAGTCATTGTCTGATGGTGGTGCGATCTACATGCTTCAGGAACCGCTGACTCAACCGACAATCAGCGACGAAGCTGTCTGGAAACAAGTCAAGCTGGCGGCTCAGGACGAAGACGCGTCTATCCGCCATCTGGCTGCGTTCGTGACAGGCCTGATCAACGGTGAAGAAGCGATGCAGGTGTTGACTGTCATGTTGCTTGACGGCGATTCGATGGCGCGTGCCAACGCGGCGGTTGCGTTTGCTCGCAGTGGACGCACAGATGGCGTTCCGGTGTTGACCCAGCTGCTTCAGGAAGGCAGCGTCGAAATGCCTGAGCAGGACTTTAAACTGCTGTCGCCGGAAGCGCAAAAGCAGGCTCTCAGCTTTCGCCAGTTCGAACAACCGAAATTGCTCGGCACGTGCCTGCATGCGATCGACATGCTTTGGAAAGAAAAACTGTCCGAGGAACAGCGTGAGGCGCTGCGTCCAATCCTGAAAAGACTGGGCACGGACAGCACGGCCGCAGACATTCGGCTGCTTGCCAACAGCGTACTAAACGCAGAGTAGTTCGGGTTGATGGCGGCTTTACCGGGGCCGCACCGCTGCCTTTTGGAAAACCGAAATCGATCGGCGACGTTTTGCGTGACTCTCAGTGATGTGCAGGCCCTTGCACAGATTCACGTCGGTTCGGTAACCGGATAGCCAACGCGACCAGTATCAATCGACGACGATGTCGCTGAGATCATCCGAAACGGGATACTTAATATCCATTTGTTTCATCGCACTGACGATTGTGCGCATGATTGCAAGATTGCGGTACCACTTCTGATCGGCGGGTATCACATGCCACGGGGCGTATTCCGTGGTGCATTCATTCAGCATATCCTGAAACGCCAGTTGGTAGTCGTCCCATTGTTTACGTTTTTCCAGATCCGCACGGTCGAACTTCCAGTGCTTGTCGGGTTCGTTCAATCGGTCCTCAAAGCGTTCCTTTTGCTCCTCCTTAGAAATATGCAGGAAGAACTTAAGCACTGTGGTGCCCGAGTCGACCAGATGCTTCTCGAACTGGTTAATGACTTCATAGCGAGGCCTCCATACGCGCTCCGGCACGATGTTGTCGACGCGAACCACCAGAACGTCTTCGTAATGTGATCGATTGAAGAATTCGATCATGCCTTTACCGGGCACGGCTTTGTGAATCCGCCACAGGAAGTCATGATCCAGTTCCTCGCTGGATGGTCTCTTGAAACTGGTGACGCGAACACCCTGAGGATTGACACCTTTCAGGATGTGTCGGATCGTCCCATCTTTGCCGCCGGCGTCCATCGCCTGCAGCACGACCAGGAACTTCCGTTTGCCTTCTGCATAGAGTGCGATCTGCAGTTCGATCAGTTCATGACGCA
>CALFOL010000113.1 GCA_937919915.1 uncultured Planctomycetaceae bacterium | reverse complement strand
CACTTCTTGTCGTGCTACGTTTTTTCCAGGCCATGAATCGGTTGCCGCGTACATAGCATGTAAGATTACCTGATCAACGAAACTCCGTCCGCCGAATCAGCAGGTTCGTACCGCCAGAGCAGTTTACTTATTGTTGTGAACGGCACTCGCTCGCGGGAGTAGGGTTTCTTCACTCGAAATACGCTCCCCCGCGGCCACAAATCAGCGTAATACGCTGTAGCGGTGATTTGTGGGACCTTCCAACCTGATATCACGGCGATGGCAGCTTGTTGTGGCGAGGAACGAATCCGCGAAGCTCGTCACCCGGACATTGACGGAAACTTTAGCCGTCGGGATCGTCGATGAGTTGCTGCAGGCGCTCTGCGTGTAACGTCGCCAGACTCGGCAGCCAGGTGGCGTCGATGATTCCCAACCCCAGCATGTCGAGCAGATGAACCTGATCTTTTCGGCGAAACGAATTCAGCTTCATTCGAACCAACGCTTTAAGCGGGACGATGTTGTATTCGTCAGCCGTTTCGACTTCGTTCACATCAGCTGTTGGTTCGATGTATTCCGGGCGGACTTTTTCACCCGCATACAGCAAGTGCACGGCATCTCGTGGACCACCATCCGGAAGGTCGATAAAACAATCCACGCCCTTCAATTCATGGTGCTCGAAACCTACGGATTCCAGCGCTGTTTTGACTCGGTCAAAATCCGCTCGTCGCACCAGGATGTCGACGTCCTGTGTGTTCCTGACAGCAGCACGGTCCACTCGAGCCACCCAGGCGGCAACCGCGTTTCCGCCGGCGACAGCGTACGGAATTTCGGCGGCACGCAACGCTGCGGTCGCTCGTAACATTCGTTCACGTACTGCTTCCACGGCTTCGATCATCCTTTCCCAGGAAAATGGTTTCAGTGGAACAGACATGATTTCTTCCAGCTCACGAAGCGAAATTGATTTGAAAGTATAACGCTGGCTCGATGCACGAGCGAGCAGAACTTCCGTCTTGCATTCCCCGGGTTTTCAAAACTACCGGGATATTCGCTGTAGCGATCAGCCGTGGCGCCTACAATCTCCGGCGTGGATTCTGTTCCGCGACATTCATGACACCGACAGCTGTTTTCCCTGAAAAAACGATGACTAAACCTCAAAATCTTACTGAACTCAAAGCCAGCGGCTGGCAATCCAAAACTGTCAAAGAAGAAATTCGAGCCAACTTTCAGACAGCACTCGCGGAAGGCACCGAACTTTTCCCCGGAATTCTGGGGTACGAAAATACGGTCGTGCCGGAGATCAGTCTGGCGATGCTGGCGGGACACGACGTGCTGTTTCTTGGCGAAAAAGGCCAGGGCAAGAGTCGCCTGATGCGACAAATGACGCGGTTTCTGGATGAAGCAATTCCGTACGTCGACCTGCCGGGCTGTCCCGTTCACGAAGATCCGTTGAAGCCGATCACGACCCAGGCGAAAGACTTTCTGGCAGACACGCCGGACGACCAGGTACCGATCAGTTGGTGGTCGCATGACGATCGTTACGCCGAGCGGCTGGCGCCAGGAACAAAGTTCGCCGACATCGTGGGCGAAATCGATCCCGCAAAGTTGGCGGCCGGAGCCAGTATGTCGACGGAAGATGCCCTGCACTTCGGATTGATTCCGCGAATGCATCGCGGACTGTTCGCGATGAACGAACTTCCCGAACTGGATGAGCTCGTACAGGTTGGCTTGTTCAACATTCTGGAAGAACGCGACGTGCAGATTCGCGGCTTTCCTATTCAGTTCGACATCGACGTCATGATTCTGTTTTCTGCCAACCCGGCGACATACAACCGCAGCGGCAAAGTGATTCCGCAGTTGAAAGACCGTATCGGCAGCATCATTCACACGCACTATCCCGACGAACGCGATCTGGGCATTCAGATCATGGAACAGGAATGTGAGATTCCGCTGGACGGCGACTATCCTGTGGTCGTGCCGTTCTTTATGAAGCAAATCATCGAAGAAATCAGCCGCTGTGCGCGTCACAGTCGGTACATCGATCAGGCATCCGGTGTGAGTGCTCGATTCAGCATTGCCAACTACGCCACCATGATCGCCAGCGCGCGTCGTCGTGGAGCCGTGTTGAAAGAAATGCCTGCCGTTCCGCGAATCAGCGACCTCGGTCACCTGTATTCGTCATCCCTTGGCAAGCTGGAAATCGATTTGATGAGCAGTCATCAAATGAGCGAACGACAGGTGCTGGACGCCGTCACCGCCGAAGCAATCAAAAACGTGTTCGAAGAATACGTTGAAATGCATGGACTGGAAGAGATCAGCCAGATCTTTGCAAAGGGTGTCAAAATCGAAGTCGGCGACATGCTGGCCAGCGAGCACTACGAATCACTGCTGAAACGCGTGCCACCGATCTGGGACAAAGCGTTCGAAATCAACGCCTCAGAATCCGCCGCCGTGCGTGCCAGCTGCGTGGAGTTCGTGCTGGCAGGTCTTCACGCAACAGACCGAATTAGCCGGGCTCAACGACATGGCGTCGTAACCTATGCAGTCGACTAAGGCCTCGTCAGGATTGATGGCTTGTATGCCACTGGCTTTGCCAGTGTTTCTGCTCCTCAGCACTGGCAGAGCCAGTGGCACACATCGACACGACTGACAGCGTGGACTAAACGGCCGGTGCAGTCTGGTGTTGATTCTCCCTATCGGCAGATCCACCTTCGTTGGTGCCACGTGCGGAGTCAGGATTATGGCTGTGCACGTACGCCAGGAACTCGCTGAATGTCCCTTGAAAATCTCCCATCAAGTCGCCATCACGAAGCTTAGCGGCTTTAAGTGGGCCACCCGCAATGTGCTCTTACATGGCGCAGCTGAAGCGGTATATGGGTCCGGCAATTCGGTGGGAAAACTTCAGCATGTCCCAGATCAACAACGGACAGAATACGAGCATCGCCACAATCAAGACACGGCTCTCAGACGCAAACTGGGAAATGAACTCGCCAAAACTAAACGCTGATTTCCCGGCAATCATGTCGGGAATAAATCGCATTAGCTTCTCACCGGCGATGACGCCAATCAGCGCGCCATTGTAGATCATCCAGTAAGTCGCCATCCGCCACATCATGTGGCCCTGCAACAACGAATTGACGTAGCGGGTTGAGCGTTTGCGTTCTCTGGCTGACATAGTAACGAAACCTGAACAGTAATTTGTGAGATTTGGCTGGGATCGCACCGCCAGGCAGAATTTCGCGACGGATCTTTCCACGTATAAAGCCAGCTCGTGACGTGCAGTGATGTCCGCGAAATTCGAGAAATAGCGTTTTTTGCAATATCATTTTTGTGGCATACCTTTTCAAAGGTGTATTCCCTGGGGCATATCGTCCAGGTTCCATCTGACAATTGGGAGCTTCGCGTGATAGAAACAATGAAAGCTAAAAGAGATCGGCGCGGTGCGATACTTGTACTCGCCATGATTTTGCTGGTCGGAGTATTCGCATTCGTTGCGCTCACCGTTGACATTGGCTATATGGCGGTCGTAAAGACTCAGCTGCAGGGCGCAGCCGACGCGGCAGTGCTGGGTAGTGCTCAGAAAATTCCGCTTGGCAGCAGCACGGTGACCGCTTCGGCTCAGAGTCTGGCGGCAAGTAATAATGCGGCGGGCAAGCCAGTGGTACTGGATAGTTCCGATGTCGAACTCGGCTTCTACGACTTCTCGCTGAAAAGTTCCGTCGTTGATCCATCGTCCGCAAATGCAGTGAGGGTGACGACCCGAGTCCAGGACCAGGCCTTGTTCTTTGCTCCGATCATGGGCACAGACAACTTCAACCAGCAGGCAACATCAATTGGCATGCTGAATCCTCGCGACATCGTGTTCGTTGTCGACCTTTCGGGGTCAATGAATGACGATACCGAACCGTGTTGGGCCACGGATGCTGTCACTGAAAAACATGCTCCACTGGGCTAACCGACAGTCGCGACCGATCTGATGCAGAAGGTTTATACGGACTTCGGCTTCGGTACGTTTCCTGGGACACTGCAATACCTGGGTGCTCCATTGGGACTTCCAACTGATGACTATGCCTATGCGGAAATGACGAAAGACGATGGACCACTCACTGGAGCGGGAGTGCCCACGGCCTATCGGATAGACAATGCTGGCATGCTCAACGCTGCAGGCCGCCAGCGTCATCGGAGCGACCACATCAACTGACAGCGGCGTTGCCATGGCTCGTCTGCATCTGATGCAAAACAATTCCACAAACAACCCAACCAACGATCCAAAGGGTCCTCAGGGACGCGCTTTCACATCCAAAGTCATTGTACTGGTCACCGACGGCATGCCGAACGTGTGGGACATGGGATCCGCTACGATCGACAATTACATTACAGGGCACAGTAGTTCAGAGTACTGCGCTTCGGGCTACGACTGGTTCAATTCGGTCCTCGTACACACGCATCAGTTCTACAAAAAACAGCGAGGCCAGTTTCATGGCGTCGGGATGGGACTTGGGACTGACTACGATTTCCTGGACCGTATCGCGCGCATCGGCAGTACAGATATTAATGGCGAAAGCCCGCGTGGCTCCGGCAATCCCGCTGAATATGAACAACAACTGATTGAGGTCCTGCAGGCAATTATTAATCGGCCGGGCTCGAGACTGGTCGAATAGCAACAAGACAATAGACTATGAAACTTTTCATCAATTACTCCAGCAGCAACATCAAGAGCCGTCGCAAAGGTGCGGCGCTGGTAGAAGCAGCGATCGTGCTACCAGTGTTCTTCATGGGCATCGTGGAATTCGGTCGCGGCATGCTGGTGACCAACGGTTCTCGTGAGGCTGCGCGGCGTTGCGGTGTTCGATGGCAGCACGAATACGGATGTTGAGACGTTCGTTCAGGACAAGCTGTCGAGTTCGATCGGCTGCGGCGCAACGGAGATCACAGTTGACATTGTGATCACACCAGATCCCAACAATAACACGACCGGCAGCAATCTCGTAAATGCACAACCCTATGACCTGATCACGGTCACGGTTTCCGTTCCTTACGACGAAGTCAGCTTCTTCGCGGGCAAGTATCTCGCTGGTAAGACGCTCACGGCGGAAACGACGATGCGTCACGAATAACAAGGCGCAGCACCAAAATCGCTTCAAAACCACGTACTTCACCCATAATCACCCAGGGGTAGGGAATTCCCTATCAGTCTGCGGAGTTGAAATTAAAACGTCCACGTCGATTGTATGTAACGAACAGTGTGGGCAGCATGACATGGCAGTTTTACTGCGGGCCAGTTTCACCCTTATTGGAGAAATGTCATGTACCGTCAATCACGTCGATTCATTGCCCCGCTGCTCGCTTTGGCGATCACCACCGGGACGCTCACCGCGGTGGCACAGACGAAGTCGAAGTCAGCCGCTTCGAAGTCAAAGACAGCGGCGGCCGAAAAGAAGGAAACGTCGAAATATCACCGGCTGCCGGCGCACTACGGTCAGCTGGAACTCAAGGAAGAGCAGGTCGAAGAGATTTACAAATTGAGAGATTCGTTCGGCAAAAAGATCGACGACCTGGAAGAGGAGTTGGCAAAGCTGAAGGAAGAACAGGCAGAGAAGATCAAGGATGTCCTGACCAGGACTCAGGTCACAGCGCTAAACAAGCTGCTCGCCGGGACGGCTTCGAAGGAGAAGGAGTCGAAGCCGTCAACCGCCAGGAAAACAACCGCGAAGAAGAGCGCTAGTTCAAAAAGCAGCACCAAGAAGGATTAGTACTGCATTAGTCACGAATGAAACTCCAGATTCCTGTGAAGCCCGCGGTCATTGACCGCGGGCTTCCTTTTTTTGTCTCGGCGGAATTTGATTTCGCGGTTAATAGATGAGTTTAGTTATTGAGGCGAACTGTGCTCGCTCGCGCGACCAGGCATTCGAAGATTTGAGCACGGATGAACGAAGCGAACCTATTGTGAATCGCCTCAGCTAAGGCATTCGATGATCGTTGAGGAATCAATTCCGCCGATTGTTTCGACATGGCCGATGCGGTCGGGCAGGACGAACTTCAGATCACCGGCGACCGTTTTTTTGTCCAGCAGCATGCAGTTGAGAATGTCGTCGGCACGTTTGACAACATCTTCCGGGACATCCACCGGCAGCTTCACAGCGTTCAGTAAATCGATCTGACGCTGAACTTCGGTATCGCCGATGCGACCGAGCTTCCTGGCCAGACGACTGCCGCACAGCATGCCGATGGAAACCGCCTCACCGTGCAGTAACTTGCCGTAGCCTGCCAACGCTTCGAAAGCGTGAGCATACGTGTGGCCGTAGTTCAGGATTGCTCGCAGACCCGTTGTTTCGTACTCGTCTTCTTTGACAACGTACGCCTTGAGTTCACAACTGCGAGCAACGAGATGTCGCAGCACGACGGGATCTCGTTCGTTGAGTCCGGCAACGTTGTTTTCCAGGTACGCGAAGAACTCGGCATCCAGAATCACGCCGTACTTGATCACTTCCGCCAGGCCGGAGATGTATTCGCGATCCGGCAGTGTCGACATCACGTCCGTATCGATCAGAACACCCGCCGGCTGATGAAAAGCGCCGATCAGGTTCTTACCCTTCGGATGGTTGATACCCGTCTTGCCGCCGACAGAACTATCGACCATCGCCAGCAAAGTCGTCGGTACCTGAACAAACGGCAGACCACGTGCGTACGTCGCAGCAACGAAACCAGCAAGGTCACCAACGACTCCACCGCCCACGGCCAGCACAACGGTTTTTCGATCCGCCTTGAAGTCGACCAGTTCGTCGTAGAGGTCCGACATTTCTTTCAGCGACTTCGATGCCTCACCGGCCTTCACGCAAACAACACGGACTTCCGCCCCGACCGCCGTCAGAGATGCCTTCACAGCGTTTGCATGCGGATGCAGCACGTTGGTATCGGTGATGATAAAACACTTCAGAGATTGTTCGGCAGAACGCTCCAGCCACGATCTTGTCAGGGAACCAATCTGTGCCAGGTTACCGGCATCAATGCAAATGTCATAGCTGCGGGTGCCGAGATCAACATGGACGGTCTGGCCGGAAGAATTCATGATTCAGGATTCGAAGTAGGTCACGCTCCCGCGTGACAGACACTGTGGACGCCGTAGATGAAGAAGTGGTGCAACGTATGCCGACGATCGGCCTGCCTGGTACGCAGGAGCATACCCTGCGGAAGTCCGCTTTTGTTAATCATCGCCGCGATCCAGCCTTCAAGGTTGACCGGACTTCGGCTCGACGATCTGATAAGCTTCCTCGCCCATCAGTTTATCACCACAACGGAAGCTCTAGAAACGAATTATGCTGGCAAAGCGTATCATCCCCTGCCTTGACGTTCACGCCGGGCGTGTCGTGAAGGGCGTGAATTTTGTCAATCTGCAGGATGCAGGCGACCCTGTACTGATCGCTCAGAAGTACGAACAGCAAGGCGCCGACGAACTCGTCTTTCTGGACATCACGGCCAGCCACGAAGAACGCGACATCATTTTGGACGTGGTCGCTCGCACATCCGAAGTCATCTTCATGCCGTTAACGGTTGGTGGTGGCATCCGTACGGTCGAGGATATTCGACGCCTGCTGAGTGCTGGCTGCGACAAGGTTTCGATCAATTCGGCGGCGGTGACCAATCCCAATTTCATCACTGAAGCGGCGTTGAAATTCGGTAGTCAGTGCATCGTGGTCAATCTCGACCCCAAACGCGTACAAAAAGACGGCAAAGAATTCTGGGACGTCCACATCAACGGCGGGCGACTGCCGACCGGCCTGGAAGTGGTCGAGTGGGCACGGGAAGTAGAACGTCTGGGAGCTGGCGAAATCGTGCTGACATGTATGGATGCGGACGGAACCAAAGATGGATATGATCTGGAAATCACGCGAGCTGTCGCGGATGCTGTTTCCATTCCGGTCGTCGCCAGTGGTGGAGCGGGTTCGCCCGCTCATCTGTACGATGCTGTCACCACAGGCGGAGCCAGTGCGGCTCTGGCGGCCAGCATTTTCCACTACGGCGAATACACGATCGAAGAAACCAAACGCTACATGGCCGACCGCGGAGTATCCGTTCGGCTTTGATGAAGACTGGCAGTTTTTTCAAACTGATTTGAAAACCGAAATCTGAAATTTGAGATCTAAGAACCATGGTACATGCTCGCGACTGGGTCAAATCAACGTTCAACGCCGATGCCGACATTGAGATCAACAAGATCTTTCGCATGGCCGTGAAGATGAACAGTTCGGATATTCATCTGCAGGCCGGTTCTCCGCCAATCCTGCGAATTCGCGGACACTTGACTCGCCTGGAAATGCCGCCACTTAGCGAAGGCGCGCTGATCAAGCTTTGCTTTCCCATGATGGACCAGCGAAACCTGGACATCTTTCATCGCGATGGCGGTGCCGACTTTTCCAAAGTCGTCGACTACGACAACGAACCGTGGCGATTTCGGGTGAATCTGCTGACACAACTCAGCAAAGTCGGCATGGTGGCTCGAAAGATTGAACGGTCCATTCCGCCGTTCGAAGGGTTGTATCTGCCACCGCTGATGGAAGACCTGTGCAAATACGACCAGGGCATGGTGTTGCTGGCGGGTGTGACGGGGTCCGGAAAAAGTACGACCATCGCGTCGATGCTGGACTGGATCAATCACAACATGAACAAGCACATTCTGACCATCGAAGACCCGATCGAATTCGTCTACACGTCCGACAACTGCCTGATCAATCAGCGAGAAATCGGCCAGGACGTGATCGACTTCCATGTCGCCATGAAGCACGCGGTTCGTGAAGACCCGGACATCATGCTGGTGGGCGAAATGCGTGACAAGGAAACCTTCGAAACGGCGATTCACGCGGCGGAAACAGGTCACCTTGTGTTCGGAACAATTCACGCGTCGAGTGCTCCCGGAACGATTCCTCGTATCATCGACCTGTTCCCGGCCGACATGCACGCGGCGATTCGCGCGGCGATCGGCATGAGCATGAAAGCGATTGTCGGTCAAAAGCTGCTTAAGACGATCGTCGACAAACCGGGCCGTGTTCCTATCATCGAAATTCTGTTGTTCAACGCGACGGTCAAGAAGCTGGTGATGGAAGGCGAAGACAATAAACTTCACTCCGCCATTCGGATCGGTAAGGAAGAAGGCATGCAGTTGTTCAATGACAGCCTGTATAAGTTCGTCATGGACGAATACATCAGCCGCGAAGCCGCCTTCGAAGTTTCGCCGAATATCGAAGAACTGAAGATGCGGCTGAAGGGCATCGAAGTCAAAGGCCCATCGATCCTGTAACGCGGGAGTGCGGTACGGCCCGCAGCCGATGCGAGCTACCGCTCGGAAACGTTTCGTTGTCGCTCAGGAACGATGCTTCTTATACACTCGGTGATGATGAGCAGAGAGGATCTTTCCTGATGCAACACGATCAGCGAGGACTTTGGGAAACGTTTGTCGGAGACGGTCGCCCACTGATTTCGTTTTGTGGAATCTGCCTGGCTCTGGCCGGCATGTTTGCAATTTTTCAGTCGCTGACCGGACACTTTCTCCCTCACGACGTCGAATACCTGCAGATGCAACCCGAAGAATTGTGCGGGATCAACGAATGCCGCATCGTGCATTTCATGATTCACGACCGCATCAGTTTTGGCGGTTCTCTGGTCGCCATCGCCGTGCTGTACATGTGGCTGGCGGAGTTTCCGTTGAGGCAGCGCGAAGCATGGGCCTGGTGGACACTTGTCGCCAGCGGTGTGGCAGGATTTGGCAGCTTCCTGACCTATCTGGGCTACGGCTATCTGGACACATGGCACGGCGCGGCCACTTTGGCTTTGCTGCCGTGCTTCATTGGCGGACTGTGGTTACAGCGTTCGGTGCTGGAGACCGCTCAGGCGAACGTGCCAATGATATCGCGATTGAGCGGCGCCGAACCGCTTGCCTGGCGGAGTCGCCGCGGGTCCGGACGCATTCTGTTGCTGGTCTCGGCATGCGGGATCATCGGTGGCGGATTGACAATTCAATACATCGGTATGACCAGCGTCTTTGTGTCCACCGACCTGGCCTTTATGGGACTGGACCGACAGCAGTTGGATGCGATCAACCCACGCTTGATTCCACTGATTGCTCACGATCGAGCCGGCTTTGGTGGCGCACTCACCACTGCAGGTCTGCTGACGACCGCGATTCTGTGGTTTGCGAAGCTCAGTCGATCGCTGTGGGAGGCACTGGCGCTGGGCGGCGTGTTCGCATGGAGCACGGCCATCCTGGTGCATCCGGCGATCGGCTACACAGACCCCATCCACCTGAGTCCTGCCGTCGTCGGAGCGGCTCTATTTGTCGTTGGTCTGTTTCTGACGCGGCCGTACGGTATTGCTCATGGCGAGGGAAACAATGACCTCCCCTGAAGCCGATCCGAACTCAGAAGTCCCGGTTCGTCTGCCGTCATTGCCGGAATTGGGACACGACCTGCTCCGCGTTTCGATGCTGCGCCGAGTCACGACGATCGGCCTGCCATTCGCCATCATGCTGGGCTATGTCGGCTTCGCAACTTACGAATGGTGGAGTTTGGCAGTGTTGTGTGTGATGGCTCTGTGCTTTGTGACGTACGGCTCTTCATCTCACGATCTCGTCCATCAGACGCTCGGACTAAGTCGCGGCTGGAATACATTTTGGTTGTGTCTGATCGAGTTGTTGTCTTTGCGCAGCGGCACGGCTTATCGCCTGACTCACCTGCATCATCATGGCCACTTGCTGGATGAAAGCGACATCGAAGGTTCCACGGCACACATGTCGCTCCTGCGGACCCTTCTAAG
>CALFOL010000112.1 GCA_937919915.1 uncultured Planctomycetaceae bacterium | reverse complement strand
GACCACAAAACGATCGGTAATCGACGCAGCTGTCGTGCAGACGCTGTACACCAGAAACTGGACACCTGCGAACAATTCATCCCTGTTAGCGTCCAACCTGCTGGCCACCACGCCGCTGCTGAATTTCGAGCAAACCGCGAATCACACGGTCTTTGGCGAGGCAACTCGTTTGGGGCTGATGCTCGCGGCCGTCAATCACATGGGCCGACGTTCTGGCTCTCTGGTCGCATTTTCTGATGCTGCTGATGAAGTCGGGAACGATGGATTCATCTATTCCAAAGAACGCCGACGCCGACGAGTTCCCATCGGCCGTCGCATGCCGACAGCATTTGAACGACTGCGTCGCACGACCAGCTATCTCGAAACCGTTGACGAACGAGCGGCGATTCCCAACGCAAATCCATCGAGTGATTTGCTGTTCGCTAATGCGGCCATGATGACAGTTTTGTATCAGGAATCAGAAAACTCCTCGGACGATTCCGCTGACAAATTCAACTGGATGCTGGGAGGTTTGGCTGCGAGCCTGACAGGGCTTGCCGCCGGTCGTGCCGGTCAGCTTCGCCGCCGTAACAACAAATCCGCTCGGCCCGCTCCAGTGCCGCCGCGTTACAGTGGCAAGACTCTGGTGTTTGCCGATTGAGTTTATGCAACGACGACACATTCACTGAACGATTTCACCGAGCACTGACTCCAGGAGCTCAAGGTGATGCAACGCAGCCGGGTGCCCGGGATCAATTCTCAGGGCCTCGAGAAAGTCGTCTCGGGCGGCAACCGGATCATCCAGGGCAGCATGCACGGCTCCTCGATTGCGCAGTACAGCGGCATGATCACAATCTAACTCCATTGCTTCGCGTAAGGCAGCCAGTGCCGCATCGTAGTCGTCCAGTTGGAACAAGGCGATTCCCAGGTCGTTCCAGAGACTTCCGTTTACCGGATCCAGCCACACCGCACGTGCCAAAAGTGAAGCGGCAGGTTCAGCTGCGTCACAGTTCAAATACATCGCGGCCAAGCCATGAGCGGCGTTGACTCTCTGAATTCGCAGCGCCCGCGAATCCGGAAACACGCCTGAATCAAACATCGCAGACGTTATCTCCGGTGGTAACACGCCGTCTCCAATTCCATCGCTTAGAATCCGTTGCCGAAATTCGCTGGCGCGTGCCAGGTGCCTAGCTGTCAGACTGCGATCAACAAAGAACCCAACCACTATCAAGAGGAACGATACGGCGCCGCCGAGCAACCAAACCCGATAACGAGTCCACCATCGAGCGCTGGTCGAGGCCCATGTTTCGCCAGCGTGTTTCAGTGGGCGAACGCCATGGTAGCTTCGCAGGTCCTCAAACAGTTCCGTGACACTTTTATAACGGCTGCCAGTCCCAGCGGCCTGATTCAGACAGGCGAAGATAATGTTCCGCAAACCGCTCGGTATCTCCTTTGTGTCGATCACCTTTGCTGGCAGCGGCGATCGATGTGCCAGAGACTCGCGCGCGGCAGCCACGATGGAAGCATCCGCTGACGACGCTGGAAACGGAAGCCTGCCAGTCAGAAATTCGTAGAGTATGATCCCCAACGCGAATATGTCGTTGGCCTGATTCGGCCCGGGCGACTCGGTTTTCCCTGACGGCTGGACTCGGGCAATTTCTTCCAGCGATTCCGTCGTCAGATAATTTAAGGTTCCGCCTTGCACGCCGACTGCCGTGGTTGCTGCTGCAGCGGTGCCCCAGTCGATCAGTATTGCCGTCCCATCCTGATCGATAAGAATGTTCTCCGGCTTGACATCGCCGTGAAAAATCTGTCTGGCATGAGCGTGTTTGAGTGCTGCCGAAATTTCCCTGACAACGCGGCAACCGAATCGGTCAAAGCGGTCTTTTGCCCACGGTCGTGTCGCGGCGATTTTTGGAAACTCTGAACTCGCGTCGTCGTCGTTCAGAAGACTCAGCACATTACAAACTCGCAATCTGCGCCGCGATTGATGATTCGTGACAGCCAGCAATGCAGCCAGAGCCACGCCGTCCACGAAACTCATAACCGTCACGTGGCCGTGTTCCGTGGCGAATTCGTCTATCACAGACACAATCGCACGATGCTGAAGTTGCCTCAGCACCTGAGCTTCCGGATTCTCTGTGCGACACACCTTCAACGAAACGAACAGCCTGTCGACGATCCGGATTGCCTTGTACACGTCACCGAAAGACCCGGATCCCAGGTGGCAGACGACTTCATAGTCACCCAGCCTGAATCCTGGTGCGAACTGTTGATGAAATGATTCCGGCATAGTGAGTTCTATCCCGCACAATAACCATTTTCAACGGTGATGGATTCGTATCGCCAGTCGGTGACAACTCATGTGCCGCGAATGGCTTTCCATCTTAGCCAGTGATCAGCCAGGACGATCGCCACCATGGCTTCGCCCATGGGTACAAAGCGTGGCAGCAGACACGGATCGTGACGCCCCTTTGTACTGATCGTGGTTGACTGTCCATCTCGAGTCACCGTAGCCTGCTCTTTGGCAAGACTGCTGGTTGGTTTGATGGCGGCTCGCAGCACGATCGGCAAGCCGGAAGTGATCCCGCCCAGCATGCCACCGTGGCGATTCGATGCTGTAGTAATCTCGCCATCTTTGGATTCGAAGATGTCGTTGTTTTCACTGCCTCGCAGTTCCGCACAGCCGAAGCCGATGCCGTATTCGACGCCCAGGACAGCTGGCAGGCTGAACAGTGCTTTGGCGAGGTCGGCTTTGATCTTGTCGAAGACCGGTTCACCAAGTCCCGCCGGAATGCCGGTGGCCACGATTTCAGAAACACCGCCGATGGAATCGGTGTCTCTTCGCACAGCGTCGATGATATCGATCATTTTTGCAGCGGCATCATAGTCGGGACAACGAACGATGTTAGGCGAACCGTCCGGGAGTTGTTCGACCTGTTCCAGCGTCACGTTTTCCGGCTGCGCGATGTTGGCCTTCACGCTGCCGACCTGACACACGTAGCCGACCACTTGTCCGCCGAATTCGCGTGCGATCAGCTTCTTCGCGATGACTCCAGCAGCCACGCGAGCCGTGGTTTCGCGAGCACTGCTGCGACCGCCACCACGGTAGTCTCGAAAGCCATACCGAGCGTCGTAGGTGTAGTCCGCGTGTCCAGGACGGTATTTGTCTTTGATGTCCGAATAGTCTTTACTGCGTTGGTCTGTGTTCCTCACGAGAATGGCGACGCTGGTTCCCGTGGTATGACCTTCAAAGACTCCGGCCAGGATTTCTGGTTCATCGGCTTCCTTCCGCTGAGTCGTCAGTTTACTCTGACCTGGACGTCGGCGATTCAGATCGAGCATCAAATCTTCGACGGTAATGGGGATTCCGGGAGGAACTCCATCAATGATCACCACATTTCCGGGGCCGTGACTTTCGCCGGCCGTTGTGATGCGGAAGAATTGTCCAAAAGAATTGCCTGGCATTGTTTTGCTGAGTTCACTGGTCACCGAAAAAAAGCGTCACCGCCACTTTATCGACAATCTTCTGCCAATAACATGCTGCAACGCTACATTTTGCTGTGGTTACTGACGTCTTCCGGCATCGCCTACTTCTGGCCGATGTTGGGGCTAACCACGGACCCGTTCACGCTATGCGGCGGTTCAGCAATCAATGTGCTGATCGTGATTACGATGTTCGGTGTCGGGGCGCTGTTGCCGATTCAGGAAGTCAACAACATTTTCGCGCGGTGGTCGACGGTGTTTGCGGGAACCGCGATTCAATACCTCAGCATGCCCTTTCTCGCGTGGCTGATTGTGTTTCTTACCAGGCCGGATCCCGAAACCGCTGCTGGTATTCTGATCGTGGGGTGTGTACCCGGTGCCATGGCGTCGAACGTTCTGACTCTGGCAGCTCGCGGCAATGTCAGCTACTCCGTCAGCCTGACGACGTCGGCCACGATGCTGTCCCCGATTATCGTGCCGATCGCGATGTCGCTGACCTTCGACAAAGAGATCGCGTTCGATGGCTGGTCCGCGGTGAGACTGATGCTGTTTCAGGTGGTGTTGCCCGTCGTGATCGGGCATTTGCTCAGCCGTTTCGACGGTGCGTTCCGAAAGTACGCAGAACAATATGCATCGACTATCGCCAACCTTTCGATTCTGGTCATCATCGCGATCGCCGTCGCCCTGAACCGATCCGGAGTGGCTCAGGCCAGTGGTGGTCTGCTGTGCGTACTTGCGTTGTTAAATCTTGGTGGCTACCTCGCTGGATACTTCGGCGGCGCCGCGTTTCGCCTGGACGAACCGATGCGGCGCGCGTTGACACTGGAAGTCGGCATGCAAAACGCCGGAGCAGGAATCGCTCTGGCCAAAGGTCTCTTCGGCGACGACTCAGCCGCCGTGATCCCGTGCATCCTGTACACGTTTGGTTGCATGTTGACGGGAACGTGCCTGGCGACCACTTGGCAGTTCTTCGAGCCATCAGACGATTTGAAGTCTGAGATTTGAGATTTCAAATCGCAAATCAAACCGTTTCGAATGTGTACCGAAATGGTATCCAACCTCCTGGCAGTTCGTGGTCTGCGCCGATTCTGCCGAATCCCGTCGCTTCGTAGAACGTCACTGCATTTCGCGATGAGTTCAGCGCGACATGTCCGCGCGGCGACTTCGTTCGGCAGGCTTCCAAAGTCGCTTCAATTAGTCGCCGACCTATCCCCTGACGATGATAAGCATTCGCTTATATGTTTTCGCACATAACAACCTGCGAACTGCCCTTGCGCTACGCACTGGCCTGAAATTGATATATGCGTTTACTTGTGCGCGGGTGCTTATGCCGGCAGAACGAACAGATGCGACAGGTTCCAATACTCTTTGACAATAACGAAGCCCGTGATGATACCGTCCTGAACGTGTTTCAGATGATGCGATTTGGCCTTCGTGTGCTCCCACTTTGCCAGGCTGCGTTCAACATCCGTAATCAAGTGTTCCGCTTCATCTTCGGTTTCTGTCACGGTTTCACGGATTGCCGCGGCGAGCACGTACCGGATCGCTGCGTGGTCGGAATCTTCAATGGGGTTAATCATGAAACCAGAGACGCTTTCACGACAAGCCCGGTTCGGTCGATTCGCTCGTGACGGACGTCCTGCCGCTCACGACGCTGTCAGCCGACGGCGCTAGCCGCGGACCTCGGTTTACTTCGTATTGTCGGCCTGCACTCAAGACGAGCGTCTTCGGCTCACGGTTTTGACACCACATCTAATACGTCAGTTCCACGCCGGAATAGAAGTTGATTCCCGGTCGGAAAACTCCACGCCCGCTGCGGTAGTCCAGGTGTTCACGGTAGTACTTGTCAGTGAAATTCTCCACGCCAGCCGTGAACAGCCATTGTCCGCTGCGTTTGAAAAAGCGAACGTTATACGTTGTGAAACCCGGGGTTTCGATCTCTTCCAGTGATGTGGCCACTCGATCCTGGTCATCAACGATGCGAGCCGAAAGTTCCAGTCCCCAGTTCTGCGTCGGCGAAGGATCATGGAATCGCAAACCGACACGAGACTCCAGTCGGGTAATCCCTGGCAATGATTCATGACCTCGATCGAACACGCCACTGCGACCCGGGCCACCTCCAACAGTTCGGGAGGATTCGTCGCGGCTGAGATCGCGACCTTCGATGTAGCTGACCGTGGCGAAAGAAGTTGAACATCGGCTTCTCCGTAAACTTCGAAGCCCGCCAGAAACGCGTTGTCTGTGTTCACAAAACCCGCAGCCTGAGGGAATCCACCTGTACCGCCTGCTCCGCCAGCAGGTGAAAGCAGGTCGTAGGTGATCATGTCGTCAATCCAGGAAACGTAACCGTGTGCTCCGAGTCGAACCTGATCGTAATTCCCCTGAAGGCCAAAAAATCGATTTGAGTAAGATGTTCTTCATTGAGTTTCGGGTCACCAATCAACGACGTCAGACCGCGCTGCAGGCTGCCGATGAACGACGCATTGGTGTATAACTCAGTCAGTGTCGGCGGCCGTTCACCATAACCGGCTCCTACCGTTGCTGACCATTGATTGTTCAATTGCTGCTCTGCTGTAAGGAATCCGGACAGCAATACAAAGTCTCTGTCGAGTGTGTTGGTGTCCAGGTTTTCTTTTACCGTTATTGGTTGACCAGGCACGTTATTGGCCGCGTCAGTCAAAACAAGGTCGATGCGTGCTCCACCGGTGATTGTAAGTGAATCACTGATCGGAGCGATTTCCTCCCAGTACAGCCCAATGTCCGTTGAGTGCGACGGAGGAATCGGAAAGTTGTAGTCGCCAGGGAAATCAATATCGAGAAGTGGTTCAATGTCGTTCAGTGCCTGACGAACGTGTGTTACGTCAACACCAAATGAACTCTGCACCTGGTCCGGCCGACCGAAGGTTGTTTCCCAGCGTGCTCCCATCGAACTTCCTTCTGCGTCCGTGATCGCGAATCCATCAGTTCCCGAGGGGGAATAGAGAACCGTGGGCAGAGTTGGGATTTGACGAGCCTTGCCGGACTTCAACGTGTCGCCTTCAAATCGCGTTTCGTTATACCAGATTTCCGCGTCAACACGATCACCCATTCGAGGAGCGATGTCTGTGTATTTCAGCTCGTATCCGTTGGTCACCAGATAATTGATGTCGTAAACCAGGCCGGGAAATTCCAGGTCCGTTTGATCGAGTCTTAGATAGTTAAATTCCAGACTCTTGTGAGGGCAAATGTCGTAGCCGATCGCCACAAACAGGTCGCGTGATTTGTAGCTCGATGGAATTTTCGTTCCGCGACCGGTTTCGTAGTCTGTTCCTGCGCGGTGACCATAGCTGACTCGGTAGCCCCAATCTGTCGAACCGCCCCACAACGACTGCCGTCCGTAGGCCTGTTCGCCGTTTGTATCGTAGTCGAAACTGGTGGATCCGTGCGTTTCGTAGCTGTCGTAACGCGGTGTGTGAAGAAGCTCGAAGTCAACAAACCGAAAGCCTGGGCGCCTGGGCCATACCGTGTGCTGTAAGGGCCCTTGATCACAATGACGTCATCGATCAAACGGGAATCGATCTTGTTCATCATCGTGTCCAGATCGGATCGAACGGGAGTCCAGTACGATCCGGATGCCAGAATCTGTCCAGCCTTTTGCCCACGCACGCGTGTATCAGACACGATGGGCGTTCGATTCTGAGTCGACACGCCGTGTGAGGATATGGACTTTCGCAACAGGTCACCAATGTCGTTTGTACCACGGCCTTTGGCTTCTCCACCAAACACGGCGTCTGCCGCCGGACTATGTGCCATCTTCTGTCGGTGTTCCGAAAGTCGGTCCAGTTGATTGACGTTTCCGAATAGTTCTTCGGGCAGCGTTTGTTGATATGACTTGCCTGGAAGCTGAGTGTTCCTGCGGTCAACAGGATCGACAGGTGATGGCTGCTGATGCTGCACGAGCCAGATCGGAGCGTGTCTGGACGTCGCATTTTTGAGCGGAAGGTGCGATAACGAATCCTGCGCAGGAGCTGTCGCGCTAAATGCTGCAAACAAAACACAGCATGTGATGTGTCGAAACGCGGAATGAATGCTCATTCGAAGTACGTCCATGAGGGGCATGGCCAATCATCACCTCCGTGAGCATGGCATTTCCGTGCGACGTGAAGAGACTCTGGCCTCGCGCAACCCTGTGGCACGCCCGTCCAAATTCAGATCGCCTGTCAACGGCGGAATTTGCGCGAAAAATTCCGCTAAACGTTCACGCCCGGACATCAGCAGTCGGGTTAGTCTCGCTACGGCTGCGATTCATGTGCTGACGACTCTGCGGGTTGCAGCAGATTTGATAGCTCACTGGTCCACAACCGCAATCGAAGATCGCCAGGAGTCTGGGTGAGCGATTTTAATGCACTGTCCAGAGCTGCTTGCGCTGCGGCTTTGTCCTGGCCTGCAATAATACAACCCAGGACGGCCCGATCGACGGGTGCCGGAAATCGTCGACCGGCCATCGCATTTTCGATTGACGTCTTCGCCAATGGACTGCCGGAACGATATCGCGCGATCGCCTGTAGTTGAAGTAGATGTGCGGCAGACGTCGAAGTGATTTTCAGGTCGGACAACAGTTGTGAGGCCCGTTGTACATTGTGCTGTGAGTCAATCGATTCCAACAAGCTGATGATCAGCGACATCGTTGCTGAATCGCGGCGCACCTGGTGCTCTGCCGGTTCAGCTTCGGCCAGACTCGCCAGCACGTCCAGTGCACTTTGATGATGGCGTTTCGCAGCATTATCGTCGTTGATTGCCTGCAGTGCTTCTGCCAGTGCAAGCTTTGCTAGCGACGCGGCATGCTGCCCGTGCGTAGTGGGATCTTCATCCACGATCGCCTCGAAGTGTTCGGTGGACTTCGTCAATGTTGCCACACCGGTATCGAATTCTCCGAGGTCCAGATACAATCGTCCCAGATTAGTCAGCGCCTGGCCGTGAGTGATCCTGTCAGCCAGGCTGACCGTTGATTCCTTCGACAGATATTCGAATATGTCAATCGAACGCTGAATCTGTTCTTCCGCGCCAGCGTGTCGTCGAATCGCAAGCACATAGCCCAGCGATACATTGCAGGCTGCCAGTCGGCTGGCCGTTTCTCGATCGGCCTGACCGGATTGCATGAGCCCGGTCAACTGATCGACTGCATCCCGCAGCATCTTTTCGGCATCTTCCATGCGGTTCAGCTGCAGGGCAAGCTGTCCGAGATTCGCCTGAGCGATCGCGAGATTCTCGCTGAAGTAGTGATCGCCGAACAACAGTTGCCACGATTGCGAAAGGTCTTCGACGGCTCCGCGATACGCACCTTCCGCCGCCCAGTCTTCGCCCAGATGTCGCTGACTTCCCGCCCATCGCATGCGTGCAATAGCTCGCGTTTCCAGCAGGTCCGGGCGATCTGCATCTTCTGTGATTTGCTGTGACGCCGCATCGATATGATCCTTAAGGACCCGCGCCGACTTTTCATGTTCCTGTATGGCCGAGTACGCGACTGCCAGGTCCTCTCGCACAGTAGACAAGAGCTGCTGAGTTTTCGCGTCGGATCGTTCAATGCTCAGTCGCTCAGCCCATTGCAGAGATAATTCGAAGTGCTTCACGGCTTCCGTATGGTCGCCCAGCGATTGCGAGCCTCGACCAGCAATCAGCATTCCTCGAGCGATCGTGCTGCACAGTTCTGACGTCTCTGTTGAACCTTTGATGAGATTCTGCAGTGCGGAAACGGTCTGAGTAAGTGCCTTCGCATACTCGTCGTTGTAAGTCCCGTTGTTGATGGAACACAGTGCCAGGCCGATTTCTGCGTTCACGCTTTCTCGCTGGACGACTTCCGCATGCTGAGGTTCGACAATTGATTTCAGCACGGTCAGGCTGTTGGTGAACGAATTGCTGGCGCTGTCTACTTCATCCGAAAGCAGATACAAGTCCCCAAGTCGCAATAGACTCCGTGCGGTTTCGAGCTGCAGCGACGGATCACCGGCTGACGAGTCGTGCAGCTTCTGATAATGCAGTTTGGCTCGTTCGATCAGGTCACGACGAACAGGTTCCAGGCCCGGATATCGTTCCAGTGTCCCGCTAAGTCCGATCAGCCAGGTGTCTGCGGCAGATCGGGATTCTTCCAGACGTTCAAACGCACGTTCTTTGGCGACGACGGCTTCTTCTTTGGCTGCTGCTTCACTGGCGTGCGCGGCAATGGCTTCTTCCTTGGCCGCGGTTTGGTAGCGATGTTCTCGTTCGCGCGACATCGCTTTGACGCAAATCGACGCCAACGGAGCAGGCACGCTGCGGTCTATCGCCTTCGGATGCTGATACAGCCCTTCGACAACCCGCTTCAATGTCGTCTGAACATCTTCACCATGGAACGGCGGCTTTCCTGTTAGAATGACGTACAAAATAACACCCAGTGCATAGGTATCGCTGCGCTTGTCGATTTCACTGTTGGCTCCGCGTGCCTGTTCAGGTGACATGAACGCCGGCGTGCCGATGACGGATCCGGCCTGAGTCATCACGGAATCCAGGAGTCCGCTGAGTTGACTGTCGGAAGTTTTATTCGCGGTCACCATCGGCGTGCCGGCGGCCACTGTTTCTTCATTCAACACAGGCGGCATGATGACTTCGCTCAGGTCTTTTGCCAGGCCCCAGTCAACAACGACTGTTTCGCCGAATTCACCAACCACCACGTTGGACGGCTTCAAGTCACGATGAATGATGTTCTTATCATCCAGGCTGATCCCACGTTCGTAAACCGGCACAATTCCGGGATGCTGCAACTGTCCGGTGATGCGTGCTTCATGCAGAAAACGTCGCGCGATATCCGTTTCTGCGCTGGCTTGCTGGCTGACTTTTTTAACGGCAACGTCGCGGCGAAGTTGGCGGTCTTCGGCCTTAACGACGACTCCCCAGCCGCCGCGCCCAATTTCTTTCTCCCCGACATAACGTTCGGCTCCCGTCGGAAGCCATTCCGCATATTCGGCCAGAAACATAGCTTCGTCAGATGGCCTGTGCAGATCGCCAGCAGTCTGCCGACCGCCGGCGGCGGGCGTGTCATACTGCCCTGCCGCTCCCAGGGTCTTACGACGAATCGCCGATCGCCGTGATGGGTCATTGATGACCTGGCTAATGGCTTCCCGCTGCTTGCGAGACAGAATTTCGTTGTCTTCGATGATTTCTTCGACGCTGCGACCGGTCTTCAGCGCTTCCACGAGCACATCCATCACGGCATCAGAAGATACCGCTTCCTGTTGCCCGGCTTCGAACAACATGGCGACCAGTGAAGCATCATCAGTGAACATGGAAGACAATCATTTCAAGGCGCGGCGAGTT
>CALFOL010000111.1 GCA_937919915.1 uncultured Planctomycetaceae bacterium | reverse complement strand
CGGCTTGAAAAGGCAAGAGTCAGACGATTAAGAGCAAGGTATCGGGCGGCACAAGTGTTCGCGATGCGGAGATTACGGTGTCGGCCAGCATCGGTCCGGCAAAACGAAAAAGACCACACACAACGATCGTTGCGTGTGGTCTTTGTATTTATCAGTCGTGCAGTGCCGTTCGTCCTGCTTCCGCACAACAAACGGCGAGGAGTCAGCGACAAAACCAGCATCCATGATCGACGTGGTTGGAACACCCGGCACTTTATGATCGAGCGGTGATTTCCAGCAGGTGGTAACCGAACTGAGTCTTCACGGGACCATGCACAGTGTTGAGTTCTTCATTGAAGACAACCTGGTCGAATTCCGGCACCATCTGACCGCGGCCGAATGTTCCCAGGCTGCCACCCTGAGCACCCGATGGACACTGGCTGTGTTCTTTGGCAATGTCAGCGAAGTCAGCCCCGCCTTCGATTTGAGATTTCAGTTCCAAACAGGCGGCTTCGTCGGGAACCAGGATGTGTCGAGCGGCAGCGGTAGACATAACAAGCTTTCTGAGCGTAGTAAGTGGAGTCGTGAACAGTACTGGTTCGCGGGAACAGGCTTTCATCAACAAGGAAGCGTATCATCGACGCGGAAGATGATCGAGGCGTGGGGCAGGTCGTCCCGATTTTTCCCGTGATTTTCGTCTTTCTCGCCGCCGCGATTCGACACAACGGCCGCAGCTTGTGTTCCCTTGCAGTCCGACAACGCCTATCTTGCGGCACGAAACAGGCTGGATCGCCCGGATCGCAGCACCAGAACATTCAGGTTGAACACAAGACCAACACTATGCCACTGCAACGCATCGCCGGACTCCTGAAAGACGCTCAGCCTGAGACATCCATCACGGTCAAAGGCTGGGTGCGAACTCGACGCGACTCAAAAAACGGTTTTTCGTTTATTGAACTCAACGACGGCAGCTGCATGAGCAATCTGCAGATCGTGGTCGACGGCGATGTGCCCGGTTACGCAGAGACAATCAAAGACGTGACCACCGGCGCCAGTGTCGCCATCGATGGTACCGTGAAGGAATCTCCCGGCAAAGGTCAGCGCATCGAAGTACACGCGACCACACTAACACTGCTGGGTGCCGCCGATCCGGCCACTTTTCCGTTGCAGAAGAAAGGCCACAGCTTCGAATTCCTGCGCGACATCGCACACCTTCGCGCCCGGACCAACAGCTTTGGTGCGGTGGCGCGTGTGAGAAACTGCATCTGCCGATCGATTCACAATTTCTTCCAGTCGCGCGGTTTTCTGTACGTCAACACGCCCATCATTACCACTAGCGACTGTGAAGGTGCGGGTGAGATGTTTCAGGTGACGACACTGAATCTGCAACGCCTGGCGGAAACGAAAACGGAGATCGACTGGAAACAGGATTTCTTCGCCAAGCCCGCGTCGTTGACCGTGAGCGGGCAGCTGGAAGCGGAAACCTACGCGACATCCGTTGGCGATTGCTATACGTTCGGTCCAACGTTCCGTGCGGAGAACAGCAACACGACGCGGCACCTGGCAGAGTTCTGGATGGTGGAACCGGAAATGCCGTTCTATGAACTCACCGACAACATGGATCTGGCGGAATCGTTCATCAAGACCATCATCAATGATGCTATGGAGCAATGTGCTGAGGACATGGAGTTCTTCAATCAGCGGATCGATAAGACTGTGTTGGAGACGCTGGAGAATATTCGTAGCCACGAGTTTGTCCGCCTGTCGTACACAGCGGCCGTCGAACTGTTGCAGAACTGTGGTAAGAAATTCGATTATCCAGTGGAATGGGGTATCGATCTGCAAAGTGAACACGAGCGATTTCTGACGGAAGAACACTTTAAGCAACCGGTGATCCTGTTCGACTATCCGCGGACGATCAAACCGTTCTACATGCGTTGCAACGACGACGGCAAAACCGTTCGAGCAATGGATGTACTGGTCCCGCGAGTCGGCGAAATCATCGGCGGCAGTCAGCGCGAAGAGCGACTGGATGTTCTGCTAAGCCGCATCGAAGAATGCGGCATGAACCCGGAAGACTACTGGTGGTATGTTGACCTGCGGAAGTACGGCACCGTGCCACACAGCGGCTTCGGCCTGGGGTTGGAACGAGCCGTGCAACTGGTCACTGGCATGACCAACATCCGTGACGTCATTCCGTTTCCACGAACGCCGGGGCATGCGGAGTTTTGATCGGGCGCGGGTACCATCGTTACCGCTTTGTGCGGACAATGCGTGAATCCAGTGATGCACCATCCGGCAATTGCACAGCATGCCGTGCAACGCCAGGTCACAGACGTTAACGGCTTCGCTGTGCCCGCCCTGCTGTGGGCCGATGACGCACAGTGGGTTATTGAGATGGAGATCGTTTCGCCACCATTTGTCCTGGATTTCGCTAGCGCCTACCTTGATGAGCAGCCAGATTATCCAGAGGACGTGATGCAGAGATGGGTCGACGAAAAGGCCGAGCAATTCGGCGCGGACCGTTGGAGCATAGTGGAATCTGTCATGGCGAAGTTCGGCGGAATGGGGATTTATCTTGCTGACGTTAAGCCCGGAAACATTTCGTTCGAAGATTGACCATTAGAGGTAACCCACCGTTTATTGAATTTGAATGATCCGAGCAGAATTTGGACGCGTTACGGAGTTGTTCACTCTTGAAAACTCATGTTGCGAATCTCGTTGCCCCGGAATTTCACATAATGACAGGCCCCAAACCGAATTGTCCGTGGCGGAAGCCACCCAAGCACGCGCTCGACCACGCCGAAAAGATAGCACATGTTGTTGGAGGCATGATGTTTGGGGCGTTTGCCAGCGGGGCATTCGTCATCGAATCGTTTTTCGCCGTCGTGAACACAGAAAGTGGAACGCTCTGGATACCAAGCGGAATTCTGCTGGGTTCGATGGCGCTGTCAGGACTGCTCGCCTGGTTGTTCGGACACAGATTCATCGATTGGATCGACGATAACTGGCACCAATTCTGGAGGCGACACGGAGGTCATGGTTGAGGCTGATCGCAGACTTCGGCAGTTGTCGAAATTGACATCTTCAAGTGAAGCGGTCAGCGTGCTTAGCCGTATTGGAAACAATTTCGGGCACAATCAGGGCTGGAATCCCGTGAAATCGGCCAAAACAAATTGGTCTCGACGAGTTGACTGACCGGATAGGTAAAGTGATACGACCGCGTTTCAAGTCACTTCAATGAAGCCTGATTCATTATTTCGCGACGTGTCTATTTCAGTAACCGCACCGTCAACGTCTGCAGTCGCCAGCAGCCTTTGGCTTCGACTCCGAAATGCGGGCTGCTGTCCAGTCGCAGTTTCTGGCCGGCTTTGACCACGCCGATATCACTTAGGATGCCAGACTGGTCTTTCGCATCAATGTCGGCATCGATGCAGTAAATCGCCAACGGAGAATTCTCACCAACACGGTAGAAGCCACCGCAGACTCCGTTCCCTGCCACGATGCTGGCGGACTCCACGATGACGTCGCGATCAAACGAAATCAGCAGCGCTTCGCCGTCGTCCACCTGCTCGACCCGGCCGCTGCTCAGCCCCAGGCCGCGCGAATTAAGGGCAAACTTTCCCCTGAAGGATTCGTCGTTTCCCACACCAGTCACAGTCATTTTAATAAGGTCAGCGGCAACGGTCACGACTGCTGTCGGTGCGTCATGAAACTGATCGGCGACGCTGATGGAGCCATCGACAAGTGCCGCGTCATCCTGCCAGTTGAACGTGATCCGCTGAGACGCTGCTGCTGCCGCCAGTCGGTGGCCACCCGCAGTGCGATGTCGCATCGCAACGGCGGAAAGGTGAGCCACCAGCGGCTGAAGTGCGGGTTCACTGACTCGGTTGTTCTCTTCTATAGAGTCCGTGGACAGATCGTAGAGTTCCGTCGGATGTGGTTCGCCGCGGCGCAGTAACCTGGCATCGAAGAATATTTTCCACTGCCCGGGGAAGTCGGTGCCACCGACTGAAGGATTGTCGAGCCGCAGCGCCGCTACCGCCGGATCCTGCTTCGCCTCTTTATGATCGTTGAAGAACAACGGTCGAATCGTTAAAGCGACGCCTTGCCACGCCGACAGCATGCTAAGGCTGTCTTCGGCCCCTTTTTCACCGGCAGCGTTGTTCGGTAACTCAGCGTGCACGGCGTCGGCAAAAGTCGCGTACACATCTGTTAGTCCGATCAGCTGCTGACTGTCGCGTCCAGGTGTGTCAGCGTTTCCATCGCCGACCCTTCCGTGCGGCCAGGACACTATAAACGGCACACGATGGCCGCCTTCGTAGCATGACCCCTTGTGGCTGCGAAACGGTCCGGTGGCGATGTTGCTGTTCTTTTCGGCGCCATTGTCACTGGTGAAGATCACGATCGAATTGTGAATCAGCTTGTGGCCGACGTTGCGAGGATCGTCGGTAGCCCACAGCCAGTCCAGCAGTCGCCCCAGTGCCACGTCGTTCTCGTAGATGTAATCACTGCGAACATCCATCGGTTTGCCGGTAATGTTGCGCGCGGCTCCGGCGACTGGATTGTCACCGACATGAGAATCCGGTGTGTGAGGCCCATGGTTCGAATTCGATGGGTAGTACAGAAAGAACGGTGAGTCTTTCGTCGACGCATCCGTCACATGGCCGTTGAGGAACTCCATCGCGTCATCAGAATGTCGACCGCCAAGCTCTTTCAACACGTACGCTTCCGGGCCTTCACCGGCAATCTGCCTTCCGTTTGCTGTCGCGCCGATGGCCATGCGTCCATGAACATGCCCCGGCCCGACATTCTGATTTGGTTTGTTCTTCCTGCCAGGTTCAGGACCCGACGTGCCATGCGACCGCGATGTGAACCGACAAAAGTCGAAGCCGTGATCCATCGGCCCGTCTGCCAGTGGCTGCAGCAGATCTGCATCTTCGAAACCGGCGGCCGGTTGTCCGTTGGACTGGCGATAACGCAGTCCAACATGCCACTTGCCGACCATGCCGGTGTGATATCCATTGTCCCGCAGCATCGACGCAATCGTCGGGCGATCCGCTTCGATCATCGGGTCCCCCTGAGAACCAAACAGTACCCAATGCTTCAGCCGATTTCGCCACGGATAGCGGCCGGTCAACAGGCCATATCGCGTCGGCGAACAGCGAGACGACGGCGTGTGAGCGTCCGTAAAGCGGACTCCCATCTTCGCCAGGCGTTCCATCGCGGGTGTGTGAATCTGGTCTTCATCGCTGTTCCCCGTAAAATCCTGATAGGCGCTGGTATCGCCGATTCCCATGTCATCGGCCATCATCAGGATGATATTCGGCGCCGGGACGTCCTGGGCACCCGTCTGAGGCAGGCCAAAACAGAGAACGACAAGGAAGTTGGAAGGTTTCATCAGACGGTACTTTGCGGCATGGAAAACAGGCGATACGGTGTGAGCCTGCGGCACGGCCGTGCATAATGAGCCAATAGCACCACGATCGCAACAGACCCCGAACCGATACTCTTCATGCCCATCGTTCACGAATTTACGATTGCCGACGACGCCAAAGACACAATCCTGGCGGCCATGCGTCACTATCTGCCGGACGAGCCATCCTGGTCGGCCGTTCGCAAGCTGCTGCAAGGCCGCTTCGTAGCGATCGGTGGCGTGCTGTGTATCGATGAAGGCCGCCGTCTGGGGCAGGGCGAAGTGGTGACTGTCGGCGATCGCCAGATCCCGGCGCCTCCGACTGACAAAGACGTGGCCGTGCGGTATGTTGACAAAGAACTAATCATCGTCGAAAAGCCGTCGGGCATGGTGACTCTGCGCCGAGCATCCGATCTCTGTTGGTCGTGGACTCGCAAAAACCAGCAACCAACCCTGGACGAATGTGTACCGCGACTGATCGGCGAACACGCGGCGAAGAAGCACAACGCGGAACGTCGAGACAAAAGCCTGCCGAAGTTGCTGTCGGTGCACCGCATCGATCGCGATTCCAGCGGATTACTGGTGTTTGCCAGAACCGAAGAAGCGCAGAAGAAGATCATCGAACAATTCGCGCAGCACGACGCCGTCCGCAAGTACTTTGCACTGGTGCCTGGGACTGTTGCCGAACAAACGGTGAAGTCGCAATTCATCCGTGATCGAGGCGATGGACTCCGCGGCAGCACGAAAGACACCACCATCGGCCAGGAAGCGATCACTCATTTTCGCACCCTGCGAACGATCGGCGATTACAGTGAGTTGGAATGTCGCCTGGAAACCGGTCGCACTAACCAGATTCGCATTCATCTGGCAGAACTTGGCCATCCCATCTCCGGCGACATCAAATACCGCAGTGCGTGCGGACAGCCACCGATCGCTGACAACAGCAAAGTACACCGCATGTGTCTGCACGCCGCCGAGCTCAAGTTTGTGCATCCAACCACAAAGAAGTTAATGGACTTCGCCACACCGTGGCCCGTCGACATGCAACGTTATTTGAATCGCCTGCAATCCGACGCAAAGTAGGCCCCACTGGACAGTCGTTGATTCCGCCGTCGTGTCGCAGCCCTCAAGCAGACGTCACCGTCCCGGCAACGTCAGCTTTGTCGTGCATCGTTGGCGCCCGTCTTCAGCAGTTCTGGATCCTGTTCACGTGGCGATCTCGGTAGTGAATTGATATTGTTTGATACAGAATTCGTTCGCCATCAACCGACATTCAATACCTGCATGACCCCAACCCCTGTAGAATCTGAGATTGATCGTTTTGCTGCGGAGCACGAAGCATCGTGGATCGCTTATCGTCGTGAGCGGCATTGTGCTCCGGAACCGAGTGGCGAAGAGACGGAAACCAGTCATTCTGTTTGCGAACGCTTGAAGAGCCTTGGCATCGCTGCAGCCATTGCCGACCGCGGTGTTGGAGTTGTTGGCGATTTGTTGTTAGGCAATGCGACGGCAGACACACCGGCGATCGCGGTCCGCGCCGACATTGATGCTTTGCGGATGCCCGACCGCAAAGAAGCCGGGTATGCCTCGATCAAGGAAGGGCTGGCTCATGCCTGCGGCCACGACGTTCACACCACCGTCGTATTAGCGGTCGCGGAAACACTTTCGCATCTTGCGAATACCGGCGAACCACTTCCTGACGCTCGCCTGCGATTCATCTTCCAGGCGGCTGAGGAAACCGGCGACGGTGCAGCATGGATGATCGAAGACGGATACCTGAACAATGTGGCCTCTATTATAGGGCTGCATGTGGAACCGAATTTTCTGTCTGGCGACATCGGAATTCGCTACGGTGTATTTACTGCTCAGGTTGACGAACTGCACATTCTTGTTCAGGGAAAGGGTGGCCATACGGCTCGGCCTCACAGCACGACAGACCCGGTCCACTGCGCCACAATGCTGATCTCGCAACTTTACCAAACCCTGCCCAGAAGTATTGATGTTCGTGATGCTGCGGTGTTTACTGTTGGGCAAATTAACGCGGGTCACGCGTCTAACGTGATTCCCGATGAAGTCAGCATCGTAGGGACGTTGCGAACAACAGCAACGGAGAGTCGTGATCTGCTGCTGAAACAGATTCAGTCGACGGGCCAACACTTTGCTGCACTCACAGGAAACACAGTGACCGTCGAAGCCCGCCATTCTTTAGGGTCGGTCATCAACGCCACGCACGAAACTTCTGCTCTTGAAGCAGCAAGCCGACAGGTGGTGGGCGATGGCAGCGTGCATGTCCTTGATCGTCCCAGTATGGGCGGCGAAGATTTTGCCGCTTATATGAAGTGTTGTCCGGGATCACAGTTTCGGCTTGGCTGTGCCGGTTCTCTGCCATGGCCCCATTTGCATTCTCCCGTTTTCGACGTAGACGAAAAGGCCATTGCCGTAGGTGTGCGCGTCATGTCGCGTGCACTCCTGATGCTTGCCCAATCAAACACGAAAGAGGCCTGAAATGTCTCAGCTCGCATTTACGCGCAACGATTCGCCGACCGTCGGAGTCGAAATCGAACTGCAGCTTGTCGACAGCGAAACAATGGAGCTGGCAAATCGCATCGAAGACGTGCTGAATGCGTTGCCGGACGACATGCGGCAGTCGATCAAGCCCGAGTTGATGCAGAGTTATCTGGAAATCAATACGGGTGTCTGCCGCACCGTGCGAGAAGCCGGCGATGATCTGCGTGGAAAACTGAAGATCGTGGAAGAGGCCATCGATCCTCTGGGACTGCAGCTGTTTTGGGCTGCTTCACATCCCTTTTCTTCGTGGCGGGACCAGAAAATCACCGTCGACGACCGCTACTTTCGGCTTGTCGATCTGATGCAGGACGTGGCTCGCCGTTTAGTGACCTTCGGGCTCCACGTTCATGTCGGTGTGGAAACAGGCGATAAGGCAGTGCATCTTTGTGATCGGATGACGACCTACCTGCCGCTGCTGTTGTCGCTGTCGTCGAATTCGCCATTCTGGGAAGGCCGCAGCACGGGGCTGCATTCGAATCGCTCGAAAATTATGGAAGGCCTGCCCACGGCCGGACTGCCGCATCGCATGCGTAACTGGTCAGAATATGTATGGCTGATCAACCACCTGCAGAATACGGGCTTCATTAACAGCATTCGGGAAATCTGGTGGGACATTCGTCCCCACCATAATTTCGGCACAGTGGAAGTACGCGTCTGCGACATGCCCGCCCGCCTCGACCACGTGTTGTCGATCGCGGCCCTCGTGCAGTGTTTGGTGGTTGCGATTTCGCGTGAGATTGATGAAGGCACGTTTCAGTCTGATTATCATCCGATGATGGTGCAACAGAACAAGTGGCGAGCCACTCGTTTCGGTGCCGACGCGGAACTCGTCAGCACTCACGACTACCAGCAACGCAGGGTTGCAGTCGTCACGGGCAACCTCATTCAACGACTCGCCAACGTCGCCGCTGAGTTGGATTGTGTGGGCGAACTGGCTGCGCTGCCGTCCGTCGTGAACGACGCAGGGTCTCGGCAACAACTCCGAATCCTTAAAGAAACGGGCAGTCGCCGTGAAGTAGTGCGTCAAATGATAGCAGCCAATCACTGGGCTCAGCGCTACATGCACTAAAACGCTGATGCGGTGACAGTCGTGTTACGCGGCATGAATCTTCGGAACGACACGAGAAAACGGGACTCACTTTGCTCCGGCGTTCACCAGTGGGTTGAGCCGAAAAGGGCGTCCCGGAAAACGACCGTTATTCGGAACTGCGTTTATCGTCCGACAACAATTCCCGTTCATCAGCAACATGAGTTCCCTGTTCTCGTTCCGGCATTCATGGTTCAGTTCACTATTCTGGATGGGATCGAAACCAAACGGGACTGCGACGGCAAAACTTGACAAACCGCGTGGAAAGTTGATTGGCTATGCTCGGGTGTCGACGGCTGAGCAGGCTCTTGACATGCAGCTGGATGCGTTGCGTGATGCGGGTTGTGATGCGGGTTGTGATGCGGGTTGTGATGAACGAATGGTGTTTGTTGACAAAGCGTCCGGAGTGAAGTCTGATCGGCCCGGTCTGGAGCAGGCTCTTGACACAGTTGTGAACGGTGACACGTTGGTTGTACAGTCTTGTCACCTGGACGATACAACGCAGTCATTCAATGACATCCAAAGCTGCGACTAAAGATTCGTTACCCTTCGTGTAGCATTGCTTCCTTCAGCTCGGCAGAGCAAATCACGAATCCGCATGGATCGTTCCATTTTGTTCGTCAGCACGGCGTTATAAGCGAATTCCCGGGTCGGCGCAGCCGTGATCCGATTGAGAAATCAGTGTTTGCTGACTTGCCTGCGAAGCTACGCCGAGGCCAGCAGTTCGCGGGTGTCTTTGCGAGCATGATAACGGTGCGAATTCGATTGCGAACGATGTTCATCAATCCGCTGCGGCTGACCAGCGACCAGACTGAACAACCGGCCGAAGTCTTTCACCAATCGACACCACACGTCCGCCGTAATACCCAGCCGCTCAAACAGCGGAGCAAACTGCTTCGGCGTCGAACCGCGTTTGCCTGCCTGCTGCTGCCGAGCTGTCCAGTCCAGCAACTGCAGATAGTCAGCCGTCGACATCGGCAGAAAGCCCTTGTTGCTGCAACGCTGTTTGCGTTTGTTGGCACACGGTCCCGTCTTGCCGGATCGTTCTTTCAAATCCACCGGAGCCAAATGCCCCGCACTCACACTTCGCCCGGCAGTATCAGCCTTCCCCGAAACCCGAACCCCGTTGCCGGCAACCCTGTTCTTCAACTCCATCGCTCGCTTTTGAGCGGACGTAAAATCACTGTCTTCAATTGTCTCAGCCAATGCGGCTCGAATCGGGTTCAGGTCGACGTACGCGGCACACGCCAGAATCGCAGTTTCATCCAGAAGCCTCACCGCGCGGTAACGTGCTTGCCAGAACTTCCCGACCTCACCATCTTCAAGATTTGCGCGCTGAGCAATGTTCTGACTCAACAACCGCATCCACCATGAAATATCGCTCAGCCGACTGCGAATCACCTTCAGCTTCTCTTTGTTTTTGCGAATGTGATTGAGCTCGAATTCACTCGGCTCCATCGGCCGCCCCTTGTCATTTTTCGACACGGGGCACAACATCAGCCATCGCCGGGCCACCTCAGTATCGTCCCATTCGGCAACCACATCCGGGCGTGACCGCAGCACCAGATGGAAATGATTCGAAAGAATCGCCTGACACAGCAAATCAATGCCAAAGTGCCGAGCTTGATGGACCAGCTGATCGTCAATCCACTGCTTGCGGTGATCGTAGTTTTTTCCCGTGACGGGATCATCACCCAGCAGAAAACACCGCCGAACCGTGCGATTCATGACATGAACGATC